>CAXMPL010000119.1:0-16404 GCA_964195125.1 uncultured Kiloniellales bacterium
GACCTCATCGATGCGATTCAAGAACTCGGGACGGAACTGCTTCTTGAGCGAATCCATCACTTTCTCCCGCATCTTGTTGTAGCTGAGCTCATCGTCCTTCTCGGCAAAGCCGATGGCCTTCTTGCGAAGCTCGGCGGTGCCAAGGTTGGAGGTCATGATGATGACCGTGTTCTTGAAGTCGACCGTCCTGCCCTGCGAGTCGGTCAGCCTGCCGTCCTCGAGGATCTGCAGGAGAATGTTGAACACATCGGGGTGGGCCTTCTCGATCTCGTCGAAGAGCACGATAGAGAACGGCTTACGGCGCACGGCCTCGGTGAGCTGGCCTCCCTCGTCATAACCGACATAGCCGGGGGGCGAGCCGATGAGCCGGCTGACAGCGTGCTTCTCCATGTATTCGGACATGTCGATCTGAATGAGGGCATCCTCATCGCCAAACAAGAACTCGGTGAGCGCCTTCGATGTTTCGGTCTTGCCGACCCCGGAGGGGCCGAGGAAGATGAACGACCCTGCCGGCCGCTTCGGATCCTTGAGCCCGGCCCGCGTCCGGCGGATGGCTTTGGACACCGCGGTGATAGCGTCCTGTTGGCCGATGATGCGCTTGTGGAGGTTGTCCTCCATGTTGAGCAGCCGCTCGGTCTCCTCTTCGGTGAGACGGTGCACGGGGATACCGGTCCACATCGCCAGGACCTCGGCAATCTCCTCCTCGTCGATGACCGCCGAGTACGGGAGGTCCTCGGAAGATGCTGACTGGATCTCGAGCTCGGCCCGATCGGCAATGAGGACCCGCTCCTGGTCTCTCAGCTGAGCGGCCCGCTCATACTGCTGGGCATGGACCGCCTCGCTCTTGTCAGTCCTGAGCTTGGCAACGCGGTCATCGATTTCGCGGACGTCCGGTGGCAGGTCGCTGCGCTTGAGGCGCATCCTGCTCCCCGCCTCGTCGATCAGGTCGATCGCCTTATCCGGAAGGAACCGATCGGCGATGTAGCGGTCTGCCAGGTTCGCCGCGTTCACCAAGGCCTGCTGGGTGAAGTTCACCCTGTGGTGCTCCTCGTAGGACTCACGGAGCCCTTCGAGAATCAGAATCGTGTCTGCCACCGTCGGCTCGTCGACCTGGATCGGCTGGAAACGGCGCTCCAGCGCCGAATCCTTCTCCAGGTACTTGCGGTACTCCTCGAGCGTGGTGGCGCCGATCGTCTGCAGCTCGCCGCGGGCAAGCATCGGCTTGAGGATGCTCGCCGCGTCTATGGCGCCCTCGGCCGCACCTGCACCGACCAGGGTGTGGATCTCGTCGATGAAGAGGATGATGTCCCCCCGGGTGCGGATCTCTTTGAGGACCTTCTTGAGGCGCTCCTCGAAGTCGCCCCGGTACCGGGACCCGGCGACGAGGGCGCCGAGGTCTAGCGTGTACAGGTGCTTGTCGGTGAGCGTGTCTGGCACCGTGCCGAGCACGATCTGCTGGGAGAGGCCCTCAACGATGGCGGTCTTACCGACACCGGGCTCCCCGATGAGCACCGGGTTGTTCTTGGTGCGACGAGACAGGACCTGCATGACCCGCTCGATCTCGTTGCTACGACCGATGACGGGGTCGAGCTGGCGGTCGCGTGCCAGCTGGGTCAGGTTCCTGCCGAACTGGTCGAGCACGGTGGACCCGCTCGATGAGGCTCCGGATTCGCGTGAGCTGCCACCGCCTGGGTGACCGGAGGGTTGGCCCTCCTCGCCTTGAACCCCGGAGAGCAGCTGGATGACGGTCTGGCGAACCTTGGGGAGATCGGCCCCGAGTTGCTGAAGAACCTGGGCGGCGACCCCCTCGCCCTCACGGATGAGCCCGAGAAGGATGTGCTCGGTGCCGATGTAGTTGTGCCCGAGCTGGAGGGCTTCCCTAAGCGACAGCTCGAGAACCTTCTTGGCGCGCGGGGTGAACGGAATGTGTCCGCTTGGAGCCTGCGACCCTTGTCCGATGATCTCTACGACCTGGAATCGCACTGACTCGAGGCTGATGCTCATGCTCTCGAGAGCCCTGGCGGCGACACCCTCCCCCTCGTGGATGAGACCGAGCAGGATGTGCTCGGTGCCGATGTAGTTGTGGTTGAGCAGCCGCGCTTCTTCTTGGGCCAGAACCACCACCCTGCGTGCTCTGTCGGTAAACCGCTCGAACAACTCGGCACCTCGTATGTAACTGTGGCGCCCTCTTCAAGGCGCCTCGGTGAGTATAGGACCGGGTCTTGCTAAGTCCTGGACCCGGCTGACGGCGTTCTTCTCACCTTTGCCAACGCCGCGGCTACCATCCTGATTCCCCCACCTGGCCCCGGAGCCGTCTGTGGATCGACCAATCCTCCAAGAGCTCGTACCGATTCCCGGTGTCTGGGAACGTATCGTCGCGGTCGAGGCTCGCCTTGACGAGGTAACCCGCTCCAGCGATGAATTTCTCACCGAAGTGGCCCAACATCTGTTGCGCGCCGGGGGAAAGCGCTACCGCCCGCTGGTGGCCCAGGTCGCCGCCGAACTAGGCCCAGATCGGGGCGCTGGGCCGGTAGAGGCCGGCGTCTCTGTCGAGTTGGTTCACCTCGGATCGCTGTACCACGACGACGTCATCGATGAAGCGGGTAGTCGTCGTGGGCGACCCTCGGTAAACGACAACTGGTCGAACACGATCGCGATCCTGGCGGGTGACTTCCTGCTTGCCCGCGCCTCCGAGGTGGCGGCTCCGCTCGGCGAAGCCGCGGTTGCGCTGATCGCCAGCACCTACGCCACGCTGTGCGAGGGTCAGGTGGCGGAGCTCCGCTACGCCGGAGGACTCGAGCACGGACCAGATGGCTACTACCGGGTGATCGGTGGAAAAACGGCGAGCCTCATCCGCACATCCGCCCGGCTGGGGGCGATGACATCGGGGGCAGACGAGGAGTCGATCGAGGCCATCAGCGACTGGGCCTGGGAGATGGGTCTGGTCTTCCAGATGACCGACGACGTGCTCGATCTGGTCGCCGACGAGGGGTTCCTCGGCAAACCGGCAGGATCCGACATCCGCGAGGGCGTCTACACGCTGCCGGTTCTGTATGCCGCCAACGGACCCGATGGAGACGAGATCCGGGCGCTGCTGGGAACCAAAGCCCCGACCGACCAAGGCGAGATCGATCGGGTCATCCGGCTCACGGTCTCAGGAGGGCATGTCGACCGCGTGGTTGATGAGGCGGTTGAGCGCATCCGGGTCGCAGAGAAGGCCGCCGACCGGATCGCGTCGGAGGAGCTGCGTGCCATCTTGGAAAACCTGGATGCCTACCTGCTGGAACGGGTGCGCCAGGCTCGTAGCTCGTAGCGGCATTGCGAGCCCTGGGCTCGGGAGCCCGGCTCCCGGGCTTGGCAGCCCATTGTTCAGCCAACGCCTCTCGCTGCCCCTCGAACCATGGGCTGGAGAGCGCGCCTACCGGCTATGGGAGCCCTGGGCTCGCAATGCCGCCCTAGGCCTCCGGCCGCATCGTCGGAAATAGGATTACCTCTCTGATGTGCTCCTTATCGGCCAGCAGCATCACCAACCGGTCGACACCGATGCCGAGACCGCCGGTCGGGGGTAGCCCGTATTCGAGGGCCCGTATGTAATCCTCGTCAATGGGATGGGCCTGGTCGTCGCCACCCGCACGCGCCACCGCCTGAGCCTCGAATCGGTCGAGCTGGTCGACGGGGTCGTTGAGCTCGGAGAAGGCGTTGGCATATTCGGACCCGGCAATGACGAGCTCGAAGCGCTCCGTCGACTCCGGGTCGTCGCGGTGTATGCGAGCGAGGGGCGAAACCTCCTTGGGGTAGTCAACGACGAAGGTCGGCTCCCAGATCTCGTGCTCCACCAGCGCCTCGTACAGGGCGAAGAGCACGCGGCCCGGGCCCGCCTCGTCGCCGACCTCGACGCCGTGGCCTTCGGCAACCACGCGCAACCGTTCGAGGGGCGTGGCCGTCCCGACCTCCTCGCCGACAGCCTCGGAAACCAGATCGGTGAGCCGTGCCCTACGGTACGGCGGCTCCAGGCTCAGCTCCCTGCCCTGATAGGTGATCGACGTAGAGCCGACAGACGCCTCAGCAACCGCGGCGAACACCACCTCGATGAGCTCCATCATGTCCTGGTAGTCGGCGAGGGCCTGATACGCCTCCAGCATGGTGAATTCCGGATTGTGGGTGGAGTCGACCCCCTCGTTCCGGAAGGTCTTCCCCAGCTCGTACACCCGTTCCAAGCCGCCGACGACGAGCCGTTTCAGGTACAGCTCGCTTGCAATGCGAAGCCGCAGTTCGAGGTCGAGCGCATTGTGATGCGTTATGAAGGGCCTGGCGATGGCGCCAGTCGCCTGCGGTGACAGCATCGGGGTCTCCACCTCGACAAATCCGCGCAACTCGAACTGACGCCGCAATTCGGAGACGACCGCCACCCGGGTCAGTGCCGTCTCCATGGCGTGCTGGTTGACCATCAGATCGACGTAGCGCCGCCTCGACCGGGCCTCAACGTCCTTGAGCCCATGCCACTTCTCGGGGAGGGGCCGCAGCGACTTGCTCAACAGCGTGTACGACTCGACGCGCACAGACAGCTCCCCCTTCTTGGTGGTGATCACCTCACCGGTGGCACCGATCCAATCCCCCGAGTCCAGGTCGAGGAAGCCTTGAAAGTCATCGTCTCCGAGCACGTCATTCGAAACGAACAGCTGGATGCGACCCGAACCATCTTGGAGCACACCGAAGGCGAGGGCACCCATCTCACGCACATTCATCAGCCGCCCGGCGACGGTCACGACGTCCCCAGTCTCCGCAGCCGGATCCAAGTCGGCGTACTGCTCGGCGAGGGCGGAAGCGAGGTCGGTGCGCTCGAACCGGTACGGGTACCCGCCGGCGCGCAAGGCGTCCTCATGTTTGGCCATGCGGGCGGCGACAAGTGGGTTGTCGGAAGTCGAGTCGTCTTCGCTCATTCCCGGTTCAGTTCATAGATGAGCCGGAGGCCCTCGAGGGTCAGGTACTCGTCGGTTGTGTCGACCCGCCGGCAGTGCGGGACGATGGTAGAGGAGAGGCCTCCGGTGGCGATGACCACCGGCTTGGAGTCGAGCTCCCCCGTGATCCGCTCGACGATCCCGTCGACGAGCCCACTGTGGCCGTAGAGGGCGCCGCTTTGGATCGCTTCCACCGTCCCCTTGCCAATCGGGGACCGGGGCAGGGTGAACTCGACACCGCGCAGCGCGGCGGTGCCCGCGGTCAGCGCATTCGTGGACAGCTCCAATCCGGGGGCGATGACCCCGCCGATATAGGCACCGTCGGATCCGACAACATCGAAGTTGGTGGACGTCCCGAAGTCGACGACGATCGCCGGAGCCCCGTGTCGCTCGCGGGCGGCGAGGGCATTGACGATTCGATCGGCCCCAACCTCGCGTGGGTTGTCGATGAGGATCGGCATGCCGGTCTTGGTCCCAGGCTCGACGACCACAACATCCCCTCCGTTGGTGAGCGCCGGTGCGACATTGCGCAGTGTGGTCGTCACCGCGGGCACGACGCTGGAGACGGAAACTCCGTTGATGTCCCCTGGCGAGAAGCCGTCGAGCGCCAGCACGCCGATCAGCTCCCACCGCATCTCGTCCTCGGTGCGGTCGGTGGTGGTGAGCCGCCAATGCCCGACCAGATCCTCGACATCGAACATCCCGAGCACGATCTGGGTGTTCCCGACATCGATAGTGAGCAGCATCAGGCCTCCCCATTGAGAATCGATGGGCCATCCAGGCGGGCGCCGAGGTCGGGCACCCAAGATCCGTCAACCCGGTCGATATGGACGGTGTCCATCAGTCTGGTGGCGCCAACGCGAGCCGCAACCGCAAGAAACGCGGGCACCTCGAGCGTGGGTAGAGCCGAAGCATCGGCCTGGGATGCCAGGGTGACGTACTCGAGATGGGCGCCGGGCTCAGCATTCACTACGGCCCCGGCGATCTCCTCGAGGGTGGCCGCCTCCGTTTGGCCCTCCTCGACGGCAGCCGCTGCGACCGCCAGCCCTGCGGACAGAGAGAGCGCAGCGCTCCGCTCGGCTTCTGACAGGTAGATGTTCCGAGACGAAAGAGCAAGCCCGTCTCGCTCCCTGATCGTCGGACGGCCGATGATCTCGACGGGAAAGGACAGGTCTGCGCCCAAACGAGTCACCAACACGAGCTGCTGGGCATCCTTGCGCCCGAAGTAGGCTCGATCGGGCCGGGTCCCGGCGAGCAGCTTGGCAACGACGATGGCGACGCCGTCGAAGTGACCGGGGCGATGGTCTCCCTCCATCAGCTCGCCGACGCCGGCCACGGTGACCGATGTCAAAGGCTGCTCCGCGTACATCTCTTCGATCGCCGGTGCGAACAGCAAATCGGCGCCGGCCTCGTCCGCCAGCGCGGCATCGCGAGCCAGGTCCTGTGGGTAGCCGGCAAGATCGGTTTGGTCGTTGAACTGGAGCGGGTTGACGAACAGGCTCACCACCACGGTGTCGCTGGACCGACGCGCCGCGGAGATGAGGTCGAGATGGCCCTCATGGAGATAGCCCATCGTCGGGACCAGCGCCACCGACCCGCGATCCCCTTTGCGGACATCGGCGAAGGTGGCAACCGTCCTCATAGCAATTCCCCGAACTGATCGGTGGTTCCGGCGACCGCGGCAGTCGCCCTGAGGAAGGAGCGAAAGGCTGTCTCCCACTCCGGTGTTTCCTCAGCCACCGCGGCAAGTTGGGTGGCGACGGTAGCCACGTCGCCGCGGGCGATCGGTCCGGTGAGGGATTCGGCAGGTCCTTGATCAAAAGCGTTGGCGATGATCGCCTCGACGAGGGGGCGCGCCGCGGCGAACGGAACTCCCGCCGCAGCGAACAGATCCTTGGCCATGGTCAAGGCTGCCAGCGGGAAGTTGGCGGATGCTGCCGCGGCCGCGTGGTAGGCAGGCTTGTGCGCATCGCCGAGATCGAACGGGAAGCCACCGATCGCGGCCGCTAGCTCGTGGAGCAACTCTCGCAGTGGGGAATCGGCCGTGACGGCGAACCAGGCGCCACCCAGGCGTGCCGCCCCGGCGTCCGGGTTCGGCAGCGTTTGCAAAGGATGGAAGGAGCCGGTGGCGACATCGGCGGCGGCGATCGGGGCCAGCGCCTCGACCGAGGTGGCGCCCGAGAGGTGAGCGGCGCCGGAGGCGTCGCCGATCGTGGGAGCGAGCAAGTCTGCGACGTCGCCAATCACATCGTCGCGGACCGCGATCAGAACGAGATCGACCGGTGGTACGGGATCGCCGACCCGCTGCGCCATTGCCCCGAATCGAGCGGCGGCATCCTGGGCGCGCTCACGCGTTCGCCCGAAAACAGCGACAATGTCATGCCCCGCCCTGTCCGCAGCGATGGCAAGCGACGTCCCGGCACGGCCGGGACCTACAACGACAATCCGCATCCGGCTCCGATCCTGTTTCGCGGTATCGGTCCTCAACCAGGAAAGGTAGCCGCAGGTCGTGCTTGTTTCTCCCCCTTTTGCGGGGAGCAGCACCGAAGGTGGGGAGGGGGGCTTTCCAGATAGCCCCCCTCCGTCAGCGGCTGCGCCGCTGCCACCTCCCCCAAGAGGGGAGGAAACACACAGCCGCCTCCGTCAGCGGCTGACGCCGCTGCCACCTCCCTTGGGGGGAGCAGAGACAGCAGGAAACGGGTACACCCCGAGCGGATCGGCACCCTCCACCTTGACGGCCGCAACCAGAGTGCCGTCGGGAAGCGCGACTTCCGGCCACACCTCGAGCAGGGGCTCTACGACGAAGCGGCGCTCCAGCAAACGGGGATGGGGGACGGTGAGTCCGGGCAGATCGATCGCCTCCGTGCCGAAAATGAGCAGATCGAGATCCAGCGATCGTGGGCCCCAGCGGACCAGCCGCTTTCGATCCCTGGCCCGCTCGATGGTCAACATCGATTGCAGCAGCGCCGCGGCAGGCCTGGCGGTCTCGATGATGACAACGGCATTCAGGAACGGTCCCTGCTCCGGTCCGCCGACCGGGGCCGTCTCATAAACGGACGACACACCGGCCAGGAGTGACTCGGCGCCGAGGCCGACGACTGCAGCGACCAGGTTGGCAAAGCGATCGCCGAGGTTCGACCCGATGCCGACGGCGGCAAGGCTCACTCGGCCGGTATCAGGCTACGTCCCTCTGGTCCGAGGGGACGACCGATGATCTCCTGGATCACCGATGTGGCAATGATCGGGTCCTCCACCAGGCCGGAGTGCACCAGGTACCCGGCGAGCAGGCCGGAGAGGGTTTCATCGATCGTATCCCGGTGAACGAGGACCGAAGAACGAGGCTCGGAAAGGGCATCGTCCATCGCGGTGAAAATCGCCTCGATCTCTTCGTTCGTTTCCGGCATGCCGTCCACCGTATGGGTGAGAACTCGAAAACCGGCTTCGTCGTATGCGCTGCGGTTCTGGCCAGGGGCAAGCAGGCTGAGCACGGTGTTTATCCCCTGATCGGTGAGCCAGCGGATCTCTTCCTCGCGGCGCACCCTTCGATGCTGGAAACCCGACCCGCCGATACGTTCGGAAACGGCAAGTCGCCCGGCGATCACCCACCGGAAGCCTCTGGGTTCGAGCCCCGGTACGTCTTTCTTGATCATCGGTGGGCCCGAACGATAGCGTCGGCGGTCCTCGACGCCTCGAGAGCCATCCCCACATCGTGCACGCGAACGATTGCTGCACCAGAGGAGACGGCGAGCGACACCGAGGCGGCGGTCGCCACATCACGATCTGCCGGTTGACTGGGCCTACCCGCCTTGTCCAGAATCGAGCCGAGGAACGCCTTTCTCGAGGTTCCGACCAGCATCGGGCGACCCAGGCCGACCTGGTCGAGGGAGGCAAGAAGCTGGAGGTTGTGCGTAGCGGTCTTACCAAACCCGATGCCCGGATCGACCACGATCGCCGCCGGACCGATACCGCCCTCGATGGCCACCTGTGATCGCTCGGCGAGGAACTCCGCGACCTCGGCGACGACATCGTCATAGCCGGGGTTGTCCTGCATACTGTCCGGTGTGCCTTGCATGTGCATGATCACGACCCCAACCCCGGTCGTCGCACACAACGGGATCATCTCCGCGTCGGCGAGACCGGTGATGTCATTGACGATCTCCGCTCCGGCGCCGACCGCCGCCACCGCCACCTCGGGCTTCGAAGTGTCGACCGATACCACGATTCCGTCCCTGCTCAGCCTTTCGATGACCGGCGCCACCCGGTCGACCTCCTGTGAGGCCTCCACCGGTTGCGCCCCGGGTCGATTGGACTCCCCACCGACATCCACGATGTCCGCTCCTGATTCAGCAAGGGATCGGCCACGTTTCACAGCTGTCTCGGGGGTTTCCCACTTGCCGCCATCCGAGAAGGAATCAGGCGTGACGTTGAGGATTCCCATGATCAGCGTGTGATCCTCGGTATCGAGGGTGCGGGTTCGGAGTTGCCAGGTGATCGGCTCGAAGGGCACCCGTCAACCGACCGTCGGCCCGCCGGTCTGGGCCGCGGCGATGCCGGTCTGCGATTCGGCCTGATCCGGGCCCTTGATGCGCAGGGCGCCGGTATCGGTGTGCTCCCACTTGGGGACGTCGTGGAGCACCGAGGCGACACCGTCTGCGTCCAGGGTCTCGTTCTCCATCAGCTCCTTGGCGATCCGGTCCAGCGCGTCGCGATGGGCGGTGATGATCTGCGTCGCCTCCTCGTGCGCCTGCGTGATCAGGGTGCGCACCTCGTCGTCGATGGTGGCCGCCACCTCGTTCGAAAGATCCTGTGTCTGGGTGTAGTCGCGGCCGAGGAACACCTCGCCGTCCGGCGAGCCGTACTTGAGTGGCCCAAGTCGATCGGACATGCCGAACTCCATCACCATCTTTCTGGCCAGGGCGGTTGCCTTCTCAATGTCGTTGGTGGCGCCGGTCGACGGATCCCCAAAGACGATCTCCTCGGCGGTGCGGCCTCCGAGGGCGTAGGCGAGCTGGTCGACCAGCTCGCTGCGCTTTTCGTAGTACTTGTCCTGCATCGGAAGCGCCATCGTGTACCCACCGGCCCTTCCCCGTGGGATGATCGTGACCTTGTGGATCGGGTCGAGCTTGGGAAGGGCGAAGCCGACGAGGGCGTGCCCTCCCTCGTGGTAGGCGGTCAGCTCCCTCTCCTCATCGCTCATCACTCGGCTCTTGCGCTCCGGTCCGGCGATGACGCGCTCGATCGCTTCTTCCAGCTCCGGCATGTCGATCTTGGTCTTGTCACGCCTGGCTGCGAGCAGAGCGGCTTCGTTGATGAGGTTGGCCAGGTCGGCCCCGGTGAACCCGGGCGTCTGCCTGGCAAGGTCCTTGGTTGAGATGTCGTCACCCAGCGGCTTGCCTTTGGCGTGGACATCCAGGATCTGCTCGCGGCCACGGATATCCGGGCGGTCGATGACGATCTGGCGGTCGAAGCGACCCGGCCGCAGCAGCGCCGGGTCCAGGATGTCGGGCCGGTTCGTCGATGCGATCACGATCACGCCGGAATTCGGGTCGAAGCCGTCGAGCTCGACGAGCAGCTGGTTGAGCGTCTGTTCCCGCTCGTCGTGGCCTCCACCGAGACCGGCACCCCGATGGCGCCCCACCGCATCGATCTCGTCGATGAAGACGATCGATGGAGCGTTGGTCTTGGCTTGCTCGAAGAGGTCCCGCACCCGGCTGGCGCCGACGCCGACGAACATCTCGACGAACTCGGACCCCGAAATGGCGTAGAACGGCACTCCTGCCTCTCCGGCGACGGCCCTGGCGAGCAGCGTCTTGCCCGTCCCGGGTGGTCCGTACAGAAGGACGCCCTTGGGGATCTTCGCCCCCATCGCCCTGAACTTCTGCGGCTGCTCGAGAAACTCCTTGATCTCGTCGAGCTCTTCGATGGCCTCGTCGATTCCTGCGACGTCGTCGAAGGTGACCTTCGGCTGGTCCTTGGTGACCAGCTTCGCCTTCGACTTGCCGAACTGCATCACCTTATTTCCGCCGCCTTGGAGTTGGTACATCAAGAAGATGAACAGCCCGAACAGCAGCAGGTAGGGAAAGACGTTGCCAAGGAACCACGCGAGAAGTGAAGGATTCTCGTTGATGACGTCGACATCGACGTTGGCGGCGCGGATCGTCTCGGTGAGGTCGGCCTCGGACTCGCCGGGGTAGCGGAGGACGAATTCATCCTGGGTGTTGTTCAGGGTGCCGGTGATCTCGTTGTCCTTCTCCTTCATCTCGACAGGAGAGTCGACGTCACCTTCTGCCAGCGCGGATTCGAACTCGTTGAGGGTGAGCTCGACCGGAGCGTCGGACTGGTTGAGGAACGTCGACACCGCCATGACGACGAGAAAGATCACAGCCAGGTAGATGAGGACGGTTCGGGTGGTTCGGCTCACGGTGCTCCTGGGCTTCGCTGATGCCCCGCCAGATCATGGTACGCCGTCACGACGGCTAATCCAGCCTGGGCCGCTTGCTCCTCTGTCAGGTCAATCTTCGTCGCCGAGAACGGCAACATAAGGGAGATTCCGGTATTTGCCGGCATAGTCCAGCCCATATCCGACCACGAATTCCCGCGGAATGTGGAACCCCTCGTATCTGACGTCGAGCGGGCGACGATCCACCCCATCCTTGATCAGGAGAGCTGCGACCTCCAGCGATGCCGGCTTGCGGACGAGCAAGTTCTTCATCAGATAATTGAGGGTAAGGCCAGAATCGATGATGTCCTCGACGATGAGGACGTCGCGGCCCTCGATCTCGTCATCGAGGTCCTTGAGGATCCGGACCACGCCTGAGGTCTTCGTCGATGCGCCGTACGACGACACCGCCATGAAATCGAATTCCAGGGGAAGGTCGACGCGTCGCGATAGGTCGGCCATGACGACGAAGGCGCCCTTGAGGATGCCAACCATCAGCAGGTCTTTGCCGCGGTAGTCGTTGGTGATCGCCTCGCCCATGTCGGCGAGCTTGGCGGCGATCTCTTCAGCGGTCACAAGTACTTTCCCGATCTTCACACCCACTCCTCTGTGACGGCAACGGCGGAGTCTCCGGTCGGGCGCGCCCATGGGGCAACTCTCCCGGCAACAACGGCGGCAATCTTTGCACTGTTGGCTAGCACAGGCCAAGCGGGGCGGCGACGCACCGGCACCGTGGCCTCCGCCAGTGCGTCCCTGATGAGCTTGGTCCCGTGCTCGATGTCGATCCGCTCCCCGATGGCGGCGGGGCGAACGGTGACCCCGGCGTCGAAGACCGCCGGATCGACCAGGACGGTGGACGCTCGCTTCGGCCCGTCGATGCGAGTAACAACCGCGGTGATCAGGCGAGGGCCAAACCGCACCGCGCCGCCGACGAGCAACGGTGCTGGCTTGGGAACGATCGGCTCCGACACCCATAGCGCCACGTACGGATGTTCCCACGACGCGGTGACCCCTCCGGTGAGGGTGACACGACGATGCTCGCCCCTCGCAACGGCAAGAACCGCATCGACGTCTGCGGCGGTCCCGGCATACGGTGGATGCAGGCGGCGCAGGGCACGGCGGATGCCGCGCGCGGTGACCGCGGTGGGCATGGTGTTTAGCAGGGCGGTGGGAACGAGCAGCGCATCGTCCTCTTCGATGATCCTGATCATGGTCGCAGCAGCGTCGAGGGCAGCGTCGTCGGCGGCGGCCAGGAACGCTGCTCGCGCCAGCGTGCCACGGACGCCCTGCCGGTACTCGCGCTCGAGCAGCGGGATCAGGTCCGCTCGAACCCGGTTCCTCAGGTGGGTGGGGTCCTCGTTGGCGGGATCGTCGGCGAAGGGAAGACCCAGTTCTTCGGCGAGTGCGCGAAGGTCGGCCCTGGACACGTGAAGGAGGGGGCGGACGATGTCGTGGCGCGGGTCTGCCATCGCCGCGATGCCGTGTGATCCGGCACCGCGGAGCAGATTCATCACCACAGTCTCAGCGAGGTCGTCCTGGCTGTGACCGGTGACGACCACTTCGCCGCGGCGCCGACTGGCATCGATCGCATGCCAGCGGGCGCTTCTCGCCCGGGATTCGAGGTTCGTACCCGCCTCAACGGGTGCGTCGAGCACGGTGACTGCAAGCTCGAGCTGTCCGGCGAGCGCGAGCGCCGCTGTCTTCAGCTCCGCCGAGCCTCTCAGCCCATGGTCGACAAAGACGCCCCTGCTCATCGGGTGCGGAACGGACACCCAGGCGGCAACGGCCGAATCGGCGCCACCGCCCAGGGCGATGGCGATCGGGCCGTCTGGGAGACGTTCCGCAACCTGGTCGCGGAGCTCCTCGGGCGTCAGGCGACGCGTTTCAGCCACCGCTCCGGCTCGCTGATCTCGACCAGGGTCGGGAGGGCCTCGGGCGCCTCCCAGGCAAGGCTCAGGGTCTCCCACGAGGCCTCGCGTTCGACGCCATTGATGAAGCTCTCTCCCAACTCGTACTGGCGAAGCTTCATCTCCAGCCCGATGAGACGCATGAACGCTGCGGTTCGTTTGTCGGCGCGGCGCGCCTTGAGCACCCGCGACATACGCTGCTGGGTGACCAGTTCGCGCTCCCCGATGCGGTCCATGACAACATGGCCATGTCCTTCGAGCAGCGACATCAGCGCCTGGACGCGATCGATGACACCTCGCTGTTCCTCCGAAGCGAACAGGCCGAACATTCCGGACTCGTCGATCAGTGGCTCACCGGCAACGGCGGCGCGCTGGATCTGCGAACTGACTCGCTGCAAACGCCCCGGCTCCGGCTGGGCGGAAGCCACCAGCTCGGCGACCAGGCCGAGGAAGTAGTCGCGCAACCAGGGGACGCCGAGAAACTGGAGACGATGGGTGCTCTCGTGTAGGGCGACCCAGAATCGGAACTCATCGGGCCTGAAGGCGTGATCGCGTTCCATCTTCAAGATGTTCCCACCGACGAAGAGCACCGTGTCGCCGAGTTCTCCGTCGGCGTTGGGGAGGACGAGCTCGTACTGGCCAAGTACCTTGCGCGACAAGAATCCGAGCACGGCTCCCATCTCTGCTCCCACGATCCGGCCGGCGAGAGTGGCGCCGAGCCCGGTGTGAGCACTGAGCTGCTCTTCGGCGGGGGCCAGCAACGTGAAGAACGATGCCACATTGGTGGCCGCCCATTCTCGCCGACTCACCACAGCGACCTCGGGGATGCCGGGAGCCTCCAGCCCGGTCTCGAACGACACCAGCTCTGACGCCCGAGCCACCAGCCCTGGAACGTCGCGGGCGAGGCGAGTCTCGTGGTAGGTCCCCTCCAGCGGGTATTGCCCACCAACGCTCGCCGCGACCGAGATCGCCAGTTGCCAGTCAACTTTGCTCATGGTTCAGCAGGGTAACGACCCTGCTGAACCATCCGCCCGTCGCGAGTCGCGAGTCGGGAGTACGTTCGGCTTCGCCGAACTTGGAGTCCCGAAAGACAAGCCACATCGCTGTCTGATGACTCGCGACTCGCGACTTTGAGCGAGCGCAGCGAGCGACCTACCCCTCGACTACTTCGTACCTTCCGCGGATGCGGAAGAAGTAGTAGGCAGCGACGCCACCAATGGTGAGCACTGTCAGCGCCACGATGGTCACTGGTAGGTAGCGAGCAGTCCACGGTAGGTCCTCATCCGCCTCCTCTGCCGGAGGAACCGGGACCGCGGCTCCTCCATCATCGACGGTGGTCTCCGTCGTCTCCGTGCCCTCTTCGGTCTCTTGGGCAGCAACGGCGACCGGGCCGACGACTGTCAGCAGCACCAGCGAGGCGGTGACAAGGATCAGCGGTCGAGGTCGTGGTCTCACGGCGCGGGAGGATAGACGCACCCTCTCCAAGCGCGCAGAAGCGCCGGACGCGGTCGTCCGGCGCTTCCTAGTAAATCAGGACTCTTTCTTGACGATCCTGCCGCGCAACCGGGGGTATTTCGTGGGCGCGTGCGCATAGCAGTACTCACGGCGGTTGTAGCGAGACAACCTGGTCTCACACCCCGCCTGGATACAGCTGCGCTCGGTCGAATAGGTCTTGGGAGCGCGGGTCCCGCCGGCGAGACGACGTCCCTTCAATACGGTGTCATTCATGGTGAGTCCCTCCATTCGAGCCGTACTCGAGGGTCAACCCTCGTAGCGCGGCCCGTCACCTTCGCGTTCTTCTTGTATCAACGCTCGGAGGGCATCGAAAAGTTCCGGTGGAGGCTCGGTGCGTCCCCGCTCTCTGATCAGCGTCTTCAGTCGCCGTTCGAATTCGTAGGCGCTGGTGCAGGAGGCACAGCTCTTGAGGTGGACGGACACGCGCGACTGGTGGAAGAACGAAATCTCCTCGTCCAGGTAGCTGTACACATATTCAAGGGCGTGTTCGCAACCGCTGATCATTGTTCTGTCCCCGTGAGGCCCCGTGCCTCCGCGACAGTCCATAACTTGCGTTGGAGCGCTTTTCTTCCCCGATGAAGTCGCGACATCACCGTTCCGATGGGAATATCGAGTATGTCGGCGATTTCCTTGTAGGCGAAGCCGTCGACATCGGCAAGGAGTACGGGCAACCGAAAGTTCTCTGGGAGCGACTCGAGAGCCTCGATGATGTCTTCGTCGACGAAAGCATCGAGCATGTCCGCCTCGGCGCTCTGCGCCGCACCCGACTGTTCCCCGAGGCGCTTGTATAGGTAAAGGTCCTGAAGCTCGCCGAGCTCCACCTCAGAAGGCCGGCGCTGCTGCTTTCGGTACTTGTTGATATAGGTGTTGGTCAGGATGCGATACAGCCACGCCTTCAGATTCGTTCCCGCGGTGAACGTGTCATAGGCCCGGTACGCCTTGAGGAAGGTTTCCTGCACAACGTCCTCAGCGTCGGCGGGGTTGCGAGTCATTCGGAGCGCGGCGGAATAGAGCTGCGGTGCATATTGCATCGCATCCTTTTCGAAGTCCGCCTGGTCAGCCACGGATCCTCCTGGTGCTGAGGCGGCATCCTATGGCCATACGTCAACCAGGCGGAATTCATTACGATGGTGGATCCCCGCCGGGGTAGCTCAGTCCGGTAGAGCAACGCATTCGTAATGCGTAGGCCACGGGTTCGAATCCCGTCCCCGGCTCAAGCAATAGCCCCTGTCCTACAAGGGCATTCCGCAGACATTCGGTCACGACCCCTTATCGACAACGGGCTCTATGCCACATCCATGCCACTTGAGCAAGCGATGAAATCGCGTGCTAGCGGCGTCGCGCGGGTCAGCGAGGCCCTTCAGAACCTTCCAGCGTGACCTGCTAACACCCTCAAGTGCCGGCTCTTCGGTCAGTCACTGCTCCGAGCGCACTATCGCGTTCAACACTGGCGACATCTGGACTCACAACCCGCACGCCGAAGTGCCGTTATGTGCGGGTGATAGTCACTCGGCTTCTGCGGTGAGTTCGCTTATGTGCTTCTTGTAGATCTGCTGGTTTCGCCAATTTTCGCTCATGCTTTGGA
>CAXMPL010000120.1:0-1675 GCA_964195125.1 uncultured Kiloniellales bacterium
GCCCATCAGCCCGTGTTGCGGAGACCGGCAGCGAGCCCGTTGATCGTCAGCAGCAACGCTCGCTGCAGCGAGGGATCGTCACCGTCCCGTTCGCGCGACCGGCGGAGCAGGGCCGCCTGCAGGTATGAGATCGGGTCCAGATACACATTTCGCACCGCAAGCGTGCGGGCCAGCTGCTGGTCATGGCCAAGCAGATCACGATGCGTGACCCTCGTCACCTCAGCGACGGTCCGTTCGAACTCGGCGACGATAGCGTCGAACAGGTGCCGCTGTGACTCCGGGACCAGGTCGACGTAGCGGGCGGCGATCGCCAGGTCGGTCTTGACCAGGGTCATCTCGACGTTGGAGATGAATGTGGAGAAAAAGAGCCACTGTGAGTACATCTCGTCGACCACGACATCGCCCTGTCGGGCACGCAACGCAGCCAGGCCGGTCCCAACGCCGTACCAGCCAGGGACGAGCTGGCGGGACTGGGTCCATCCGAAGACCCACGGTATGGCGCGGAGCCCGTCGATGCCGGCGCTGCCGGGCCGCCTGGCGGGTCGTGAGCCAATATTCATCGCTCCAAGCTCGTCGACGGGGGTGGCGGCGTGGAAGTACGCCACCAGGTCCTGATCGTCGATGAGGGAGCGGTACTCGGTGTACGCCGCTTGGCTCATGACGTCCATGGCGGCGGCCCAGCGATCGAGCACTTCGAGTGGTTGACGCGACTCGCGATGCAGCATGGCGGCTTCCAGGGTGGCGGCGAGGGCGACCTCGAGGTTGTGCCTGGCCATTTCGGGGAGCCCGTACTTGTCCGAAATGACCTCACCCTGCTCGGTGATCTTGATCCGGGCGTCGATGGTCCCCCAGGGCTGGGCGAGGATGGCATCCCCCGTCGGTCCGCCGCCCCGCCCCACGGTTCCGCCTCGACCATGGAAAAGCCTGATCTCGACCCCATTGGAGCGGGCAACATCGCGCAGGTCTTTCGACGCCTTGTACAGCTCCCACTGCGAGGTGACAAGGCCGGCGTGTTTGTTCGAGTCCGAGTAGCCGAGCATCGCTTCCTGCAGGTTGCCCCGCCCCCTCACCAAGGTGCGGTAGGTCTCGTTGCTCAGCATCTGGTCGAGGATCGATCCGGCGCCGCGGATCTCGTCGAGGGTCTCGAACAGCGGGACGAAGCCGAGGGTCGAGGTGCCAGCGGAGGGATCCACCAAACCGGTCTCGCGAGCGAGGATCACCGCAGCGAGCACATCGTCTGCACCGCGGGTCTCGGAGATGATGAAGCTTTCGATCGCGGCCGGCCCATAACGCTCGTGAACGGCTCGGATCATGTCGAACGTCGCCAGCGTGGTCTCTGCATCGCCGATCAGAGTGCGTCCCGGCGGGGTAAGTGGGCGCCGGCCTTCCAGCTCCTTACCGAGACGCTGCATGCGGACGCCCCGGTCCAGGTTCCGGTAGCCGTGTTCATCGGCCAGCTCGTACAGAGCCGCAATGGCCTGGTGAATCCGGACCGCGTGCTCCCGGATGTCCATGGTGGCGAGGTGGAACCCGAAGGCGGCCACCCGGTGCCGCACCCTGGCCAGCATGCCCTCGGCGATCAGCCGGCCGCGATGCTGCTCGAGCGACCGCTTGATCAGCTCCAGATCGGCCTGGAGCTGGTCTGAACCCGTGTAATCGTGGCCGGGAAGGTGTG
>CAXMPL010000121.1:0-5996 GCA_964195125.1 uncultured Kiloniellales bacterium
CAGAGGCTCCGCTTCGAGCATCCGGAGGTAGGGGCCGTCCTCATCGGCTCGCTGAACGACCGCGTCTTCTGCTCGGGGGCCAACATCACGATGCTCGCCGAGTCGAGCCATGCGCTGAAGGTCAACTTCTGCAAGTTCACCAACGAAACTCGCTTCGGCATGGAGGATGCAACCCGGAACTCGGGACAGCGCTACATGGCTGCGATAAACGGCACTGCGGCCGGCGGTGGCTACGAACTGGCTCTGGCCTGCGACCACATCATGCTTGTCGATGACGGCTCCGCCTCCGTTGCCCTACCCGAGGTACCGCTACTCGGAGTGCTTCCCGGCACCGGCGGCATCACAAGGCTGGTGGACAAACGCAACGTGCGTCGCGACCTCGCCGATGTGATGTGCACCACGGAGGAGGGCATCAAGGGGAAGCGCGCCCTGGACTGGGGCGTGATCGATGAGCTGATCCCCGGCTCCCGCTTTGCCGAGGAGACCGCGCAGCGTGTGGCCGAGGCAGCATCCGGGAAACCGAGCGAGCAGGGCATCGAGCTCCGAGAGCTGGAGAGGACGATCGACGGCGACGTCATCTCGTATCCCCATCTCCGCGTCGAAATCGATCGGGAGGGACGGACGGCGACCATCCTGATCTCGGGCCCACTGCGGCCCCCGCCGTCAGACTCGCAGGCAGCCACCGCCCTCGGCGACGCCTTCTGGCCTCTTGCCGTCGCCCGAGCCCTCGACGATGCGCTGCTCCACCTGCGTGTCAACGAGCTGGAGATTGGAACGCTGCTCTTTGTGACGGAAGGCGCATCTGACCTCGTGCTCGCTCACGAGGGATTCCTCCTCGACCATGCCGAGCAATGGCTGATGGGCGAGATCATCCTGTTTCTCAAGCGCACGCTGAGGCGAATCGATGTCATGTCGCGTTCGACGATCGCCCTCGTCGAGCCGGGCAGCTGTTTCGTGGGGATGCTCGCCGAGCTGGTGCTCGCCGCCGACCGCAGTTACATGCGCGAGGGCGCCCCCGAGGATGGCGCGTCGCCTCCCGCCAGCATGCAACTGACCGAAATGAACCGGGGAAGGCTCCCGATGGGCAACGGATTGAGCAGGCTGGCGACGCGCTTCTGGGGCCACGCCGATGCACTCGCCGCGGCCGAGGAGGCCGTGGGTCGCCCGCTGCAGGCCCGGGATGCGGAAGCCCTCGGGCTGGTGACCTTTGCCCTCGACGCCATCGATTGGGAGGATGAGCTGCGGCTGGTCCTCGAGGAGCGCGCCAGCTTCTCACCGGACGCCCTCACCGCCATGGAGGCCAACCTGCGTTTCGTCGGTCCCGAGACCATGGAAACGAAGATCTTCGGGCGGTTGAGTGCCTGGCAGAATTGGGTTTTCCAGCGGCCGAACGCCTCGGGCGAAACGGGCGCGCTCCAGAGATACAGCACGGGACGTCGCCCCGAATTCGACAGAAAGAGGGTTTGAGATCAGCGATACCACCGGCATCGTCGACTACGACCAGCTCATCCCGAACAACGTCGGGCTTGCCGCCGACGCCAAGCTGCGCCGGGCGCTCGAGGCGTGGCATCCGGGCTACATCGACTGGTGGGAAGCGATGGGGCCCGACGGCTTCCAGGACGCAGCGGTCTGGCTGCGCACTGCCGTGAGCGTGGAGCGAGAGGGTTGGGCCAAGTTCGGCTACGTTCGTATGCCGGAGTACCGGTGGGGGATCCTCCTGGCGCCGGCCGTGCCGGGTCGCACCATTTCATTCGGAGAACACCTTGGCGAGCCGGTGTGGCAAGAGGTCCCCGGCGAGTATCGCGCCCTGCTGCGGCGCATCATCGTCGTCCAGGGAGACACGGAGCCTGCGTCGGTGGAGCAGCAGCGCTACCTGGGGAGGATCGCCCCTTCGCTCTACGACCTCCGCAACCTCTTCCAGGTCAACGTAGAGGAAGGTCGCCACCTGTGGGCGATGGTGTACCTGCTGCAGAAGTACTTCGGCCGAGACGGCCGCGAGGAGGCGGCAGAGCTGCTCGAGCGGCGTTCCGGTGACGCAGACAAGCCGCGCATCCTCGGC
The DNA here is from genome assembly GCA_964195125.1 of uncultured Kiloniellales bacterium. Classification (GTDB taxonomy): domain Bacteria; phylum Actinomycetota; class Acidimicrobiia; order Spongiisociales; family UBA5794; genus JACZST01. The sequence goes on from CAXMPL010000121.1 coordinate 2,060, forward strand.
GCCTTCAATGCTGAGACACCGGACTGGCTCTCGTTTTTCCTGTTCACCTTCTTCACCGATCGCGACGGAAAGATGCAACTCGAGGCGCTCGCCCAGTCCGGATTCGACCCTCTGTCGATGACGTGCAGGTTCATGCTGGCCGAAGAGGCGCACCACATGTTTGTCGGCGTCACCGGGGTGAGCAGGATCGTCGAGGCAACTGCGGCGGCCATGACCAGAGGGGCGATCGACGACCCCTACGATGCCGAGGCGGCCCGCGCCCTCGGTGTCATCGACTTGCCAACGATCCAGCGGAAGATCAACCTCCATTGCTCGCTCACGCTGGATCTGTTCGGCTCCGAGCTTTCAACGAACTCCTCCACCTACTTCAACGCCGGTCTCAAGGGCCGGTACCACGAGGAACGGCTCGACGACGATCATCGCCTGCTCGACGCCACGTATTCCGTGCTCGAGCACCACGACGGGAGCCTCCGCAGCTCGGAGGTCCCGGCGCTGCGGGCACTGAACGCCAGGCTCCGCGACGACTTCATCGATGACTGTTCAGGCGGTCTGCGGATGTGGAACCGCCTGCTCGCCGATCACGGTATCGACTACCGGTTGGAGCTCCCCCACATCGGGTTCAACCGCCAGGTCGGCGGCTTCCGCGACGTAGCGATCTCGCCCGATGGTTCCCTCATCGACTCGGCGACCTTTGAGTCGAAGCGTGCGGAGTGGCTCCCCAATGACGACGACGCCGCATACATCGCGGACCTGATGAAACCGGAGCGCACCCCGGGTGAGTTTGCGACGTGGATCGCGCAGCCGTCCCGCGGCGTGGACAAGAAGCCTCTCGACTTCGAGTACGTCCGTCTCCCCGGCTGAGGGTCTTCGCTCCCCCCTCAGGGGGGAGTACCGCCCGCAGGGCGGGGAGGAGGGTCAGGCCGTGGTCGCGACAGTGGTCTGACCCCCTCCGCCTCGCTTCGCTCGGCACCTCCCCCTGAGGGGGAGGCAACAAGTCGCAAGTCGCAAGCGCGAATGTTCACCAGAGGGGAGGAGGCGCACCCGCCGCGCCGCACGTTCTGTCTCTCCCCCTCTTGGGGGGAGTACCGGCCGCAGGCCGGGAAGGGGGCTGCTTTTTGGGTGAGTCCCGCCCGCAGGGGGATTCGCCTCAGCCTTCGTGGCGTTCCTTCAGCTTCGTCAGCTCCCTGCTCATGGATACCAAGCCTTCCTCCCAGTCGTCGTCGCTCTGGCCGGGGAAACGAGCCAGGGTGAACAGCACGTCGACGCCGTCGGCGTTGGGAATAACCCGTACCGGGATCGGAGGTCCGAAGGCGGCATCGAGCGGCGCCAGGTAGAGGTCGATTCGCCCAGCGGCGAGATCTGCGTCGACCTTCATACGGATCTCTCCGCCCATTCGAGGCACGGTTGCCAGAACTTCCCCATCGCGAGAGGGCTGAGCCGAACCGGAGAAGAACTCTGTTCCCCACTCCGGGTGGCTCGTCGGGTCTGAGAGGTCGGATACCACCTTGTCGAAGGGTGCGTCGATGGTGATACGTACGGTATCGGTGGTCATGGTCGTCATGGGCTCCTCCTGTGTCTGAGCGACAAGCGTCAGGGTACTTGACGATTGTTAGAACGTCAAGAGAGTTGACGATATTCCAAGTAAGCTCGTGTCATGCCCGAGCAAACCAATCTGGCCCGTCTCCTTCTCAGCCGGTTCCGCTGGTTCGACCGGGCGCTCCTCGCCACGCTGCACGACCGGCTTGGCGTAAAACTGACGTCCGCCCAGTCGCTGCTATTCGCCACCCTCCCGGTCGAGGGAGCCCGCCAGTCCGACCTGGCCCACCGTCTCGGAGTCAGCCGCCAAGCGGTCAACGAGCTCGTCGGTGGACTCGAGCAGCAGGATCTCGTCGAGGTCGTGCCCGATCCGGACAGCGGCAGAGCGAAGTTGGTCCGTCCCACCACCCAGGGCCGAGAGAGCATTGAGGTGGCGCTCGAGATATTCGCACAGCTCGAGGCAGAGCTGCGCGCCCGCATCGGCGACCGCAGGGTCGATCAGCTGCGCGGTGCCCTGGATGCCAGCTGGGGAGAGCCTCCCGGTGGCGGGTGACATCTGCGGAGAATGAGATCGCGCCAAATGCCGGGGGCACCGACCGGCTGGATCTCAGTTCCCGTCGCGAGAAATGTCCTGCCCACCGGTCAATACGATGGTCCCCGACAATGCGTGGTGGGTGTGTTGCGGTGCGATGATGGGCCGGCCATGGGTGTCGACTTGAATCAGAGGAAGGCTGGAACCATCCGGTGCCTCGTCGTCGGGGTCGAGGGTCGTAATCCGCCCTCCCACCGCGGTACGTTCGGTGATTGTCGATTGGGAGACATCGGTGCCGAATGGCCTCCGTGCCAAAGGAACACGCCGATCTCCTGAGGCCTGCCGCGGCAGGTAGTAGACGTTGGGAGCGCCGAGACATTCCACCAGGCGCTCCACCCCGACCACGTTGTGCTCCAGGTCGGCCGACATGACGAGAGCTGTTCCAATGTCGTGTTTGCCGAGAGCATCGACGAATTCCTCGCTGTCCCACGTGCCGGTGTATTGCGGCAGCGATGCGTCAGACAAACCATCTGCCCCAGGCATGAGGAGAACCGGTACATCGGAACGAACCAGTTCCTCCCCAAGCCTCACCACCCAGGGGTCGGAACCCACCAGGGCAACGCCCCGAGGTGCAGATCCGGCAACCCCCAGCCGGCGAGCCGCCGGGCCCGCACCGAGCCCGTAGACAATGCCTGTGCCGATGATCACGGTAAAGGTCAGCGGCGCTAGCAGTTCGGCGCCGGCAACCCCCGTCTCCGACAGGGCCAGGGCAAACACCGACGATGTCGCCGCAGCGACGATTCCGCGCGGCGCTATCGCAGCAAGGAAGGCGCCCTCCCGAAGGCTCACCTCGGTCCCTACTACCGAGACCGCAACGGCGAGCGGCCGTGCGACGAGGACGAGCACGAACACGAGCACAACCCCGGCGACCCATACGTCGGCCAGCTCCGACAGCTCGATCCTTGCACCGAGCAGCACGAACAGCGCTCCGAGAATCATCGCCCCGAGGGCCTTCTCGAACGCGGCGATATCATCGACATCCACCCTCCGTTGGTTGGCCAGTGCGATTCCGAAGGCGGTGGTGGCGAACAGGCCTCCCTCATCGAAAAGCAGATTGGTCGTGGTAAAGGCCACAACGGCCATGGCAACGGTCACCGGGCTCCGCAGCAGGTCCGGGATTCGGTAATAGCGGAGCGCCAGCAGCACAAGCGCCGCGGCGATGAGGCCGACCACGATCCCTGTAACAGCAGCGCCGGCAACACCGAGCACGGTGTCCCTGACCAGGTTTCCCTCTTCGAGCACAACCGTCAGCACAACCACACCGAGACTGGCGCCGATGGGGTCGATAATGGTGCCCTCCCAGCGGAGGATCGGCCCCGTGGGAGGCCGGGGCCGCAACCGGCGCAGAATCGGTATCACGACCGTGGGTCCCGAGACGACCAATATTGCACCGAGCAGCACAACCAGATCCGATGACAGATCGGTGACCAGAGACGCGGTGACCGATCCAACGATCCAGGTGACGAGGACCCCAAGGGTGACCAGTCTCAATACTGGTTGCCGACCGATCGATAGCGCCGACAATCTGAGTGACATCCCGCTGTCGAACAGCAACAAACCAGTGGCGAGGGACACCGCAGGGAAAAGGAGGTCCCCGAAAATTTCGTCGGGGTCGACGAGCCCGGTGATCGGCCCCGCGATAAACCCCGCCAACAGCAAGACCAGAATCGACGGAACTCGAATCCGGCTGGCAAGCCATTGCCCACCAACGCCAAAGGCCACAATGACCGTCAGTCCGACGAGAATGTCCTGTTCCATCGCGCAAGCCCTCGAGAATTCGCAGCGTGCTCAGCATACGGCGCAGAGTTC
>CAXMPL010000122.1:0-12350 GCA_964195125.1 uncultured Kiloniellales bacterium
CGTCATCGACCGCAACGTCCTGGAATGGCGTCTGGCACCGTCTAGCGAAAACCGGATTGTCGACGTCGAACCCGAGCAGCGGGTGATCGTGGTTTGCACAGACGGCTACCAGTCGAGTCTGGCCGCTGCGAACCTGCAGCGACTTGGGCTACTCGGGGCCACCGACCTCATCGGCGGGTATCGGGCCCTCATCGGCGAAGAGGTCGAAGGGGGCTAGTCCGTCCGGACATCCGTGCCGTCGTACCGGTGAGCGGTGGCTACCTTCCGCTCTATGCATCACATGGGTTGGGGCTCGTACATCAGGTTCGACGACAGCGAGCCGCGCCCCAACATCGACAGGGCGACCCTCAAGCGAGTCCTGTCCTACGCCTCCTCCTACAAGGTCGAGATGGTCGTCGTGCTGATCACGATCGTCGTTATCAGCATCCTCACCGTGGTCCCGCCGTTGCTGATGAAGGGACTGATCGACACCGCTATCCCTGAGAAGAACCTGACGCTGGTGACCGTGCTCGGGTTGGGCATGGTTGCCGTACCGCTGATCAACGGGATCGTGGGCGTGGTGCAGCGCCGCGCCACCGCCGGCATGGGTGAGGGCGTCATCTTCGACCTCCGCCGCGAGCTGTACGACCACCTCCAGGGCATGTCGCTCGGCTTCTTCACCAACACCAAGACCGGCGAACTGATGTCGCGGCTCAACAACGACGTCGTCGGTGCCCAACAGGCGGTCACCGGCACCTTCGTCTCGCTGGTAGCCAATATCCTCGGGGCGGCGACCGTGCTGGTGGTGATGCTCGGACTGGAGTGGCGCCTCACCTTGCTCGCCGTCGCCATGCTCCCCCTTTTCATCTTCCTGGCGCGACGGGTAGGCAAGCTGCTCGGCGAGGTGGCGCGCAGCCAGATGGACGCCAGCGCCGCGATGAACGCCCACATGCAGGAAACGCTGAGCGTCTCCGGATCGATGCTGGTCAAGCTTTTCGGCCGAAGCGACGACGAGCGCGGTCGCTTCTCCGGCAACGCCGGCACCGTGCGCGACCTCGGCATCCGTCGCGCCATGATCGGACGCTGGTTCTTCGTTGGCATCGGAATCGTGTCGGCGCTCGGCACCGCCGCCGTGTTCTGGGTTGGCTCGGTGATGGTGATCAACGACATCATCACCGTCGGAACCATCGTGGCCCTCAGCGCCTATCTCGGCCAGCTCTACGGACTGCTTTCCGGACTTTCCAACGCCAGGGTCGAGTTCGAAACCGCTCTGGTCTCGTTCGAGCGCGTTTTCGAGGTCATCGACCTCCCTCACGACATCGAGGAGGCCGCCGAGCCGGCCGCCCTCGACCGGGTCCAGGGAAAGGTCGAGCTCTCCGACGTCTGGTTCAGATACGGCGACTCGTCTCAGGGCCTGCAAGCGGTCAAGCGGTACGGATGGCGAGGCGTGACCGAGGTCGACGATCCGGAATCCCGGATGTCGAGCGACGGGTGGACACTGAAGGGCGTCAACCTGGCGGTGGAACCGGGCCAACTCGTCGCTCTGGTTGGGCCATCCGGTGCCGGCAAAACCACCACCACCTACCTGGTACCCCGTCTTTACGACGCCTCGGAAGGGATGGTGAGCATCGACGGACACGACGTGCGCACTTTGTCTTTCGACACCGTCGCCGCCGCGGTCGGTGTGGTCACCCAGGAGCCCTACCTGTTCCACGACACGATCGCCAACAACATCCGGTACGCCAAACCCCAGGCCACCGACGAGGAGATTCGGGACGCGGCCCGGATCGCCAATATCGACGAGTTCATCATGGGCTTGCCCTTGGGGTACGACACCAAGGTTGGCGAGCGGGGCTATCGGTTGTCCGGCGGGGAAAAGCAGCGGGTTGCCATCGCCAGGGTGTTGCTCAAGGACCCGCGCATCCTGATCCTGGACGAGGCGACGTCGCATCTCGATGCCGCCAACGAGGCACTGATCCAGGAGGCTCTGAAACGGGTGATGGAGGGTCGTACCTCGCTTGTGATCGCCCATCGCTTGTCGACCATCCTCGCCGCGGACGAGATCTTCGTGATCGACCAGGGCGAGGTCGTCGAATCCGGGACCCACGAAGACCTACGCGCCAGAGGCGGCCTGTACGCCGGGCTGTACGAGACGCAATTCGCCGATTCACGTATCGGTGCTGCCGTCGACGTCGATCGCAGCTGATCCTTGACGGCCTCCGAACCTGTCCAAGCAACCTTGGTTGCCATCCGACCTCAGCCGAGGCTCTTGCGGCGCATCGCCATCGCATTGAGGGAAACGATCACCGTCGACGCCGACATGAACAGGGCGCCTATCGCCGGGTTGACAATGATGCCGGCGGTGACCGCCACCCCGGCGGCAAGGGGAATGGCAACCACGTTGTAGCCGGTTGCCCACACCAGGTTCTGTGTCATCTTGGAGCGAGTGATCCGTGATAAACGGAGAGCCCTCGCAACGTCTGTTGGATCGTCATCAACCAGCACCAGATCGGCGCTCTCTATCGCTACGTTGGTTCCGGCTCCGATGGCGATGCCAAGGTCGGCGACCAAAAGCGATGGAGCGTCGTTGATGCCATCTCCGACGAACCCGACCTTCCCCTCCTCCTGTAGATCCTGAACGATCTTGGCCTTCTCACCCGGCAGCACCCTCGAGTAGTAGCGATCGATGCCAAGCTCGCCGGCCACTGTCTGAGCAACGGCCTCGGCGTCGCCGGTGATCATCACCGGCGACACGCCCATATCCATCAACCCGGCGATGGCGTGGTCGGCGCCGCCACGAATCTGATCCGCCATGGCAAAGACGGCGACGACGGAGTGGCGGTTCATGAGGACGACGGCGGTGTCGCCGCGATCGTCGGCCCTGGCAAGAGCAGCGGACAGCGCGGGCGAACTGGTGGCCCCGACTTCGTCCGCCCACTCCGGGCGCCCGACGCGATATGCCTCACCGGCTACAAGTCCTTCGAGACCGCTCCCGGGGATGGCCTTCGTCTCGGTGGCCTGCGCGACATTCATGTCCCGATCGTCGGCGGCCGCGACGATGACGTCGGCAAGCGGATGCTCCGACCCGCGCTCAAGTGACGCGCCTACCGCAAGCGCCTCCTCCTCGGTGATCCCGTCGACATCGATGGAGGTCAACGCAAACTGGCCCTCCGTCAACGTGCCGGTCTTGTCGAAGGCAACGATGGCGATGTCACTCCCCCGCTCGAACGCGTCCCGGTTCCTCACCAGCACGCCATTGTTGGCGGCCATCGCAGTGGCGTTGTAGGTGACAAGCGGAATGGCGAGACCCAGCGCATGCGGGCAGGCGATGACCAGCACCGTGACCGTGCGGGTAATGGCAAACGTCGAGGTCCCACCCAGGCCAAGCCAGATGAGCAGCGTCGGCACGGCCACGCCGATGGCGATGATCGTCAGCCAAAAAGCTGCTCGGTCGCCGATTACCTGGTATCCGCTCCTGGAGGCCTGGGCGTCGGCCACAAGACGCATGATTTGTGACAGCGTGGTGGCGTCGCCGGTCCGCGTCACGGCCGCGGTGAGTACTCCCTCACCATTGATGGCCCCCGATACCACCTCGTCGCCGAGCCGTTTCTCCACAGGTCTGGATTCGCCGGTGAGAAACGCCTCGTTCATCGACGACCGCCCCTCGACGACCTCACCGTCGACGGGGACCTGCTCGCCCGGTCTGATCACGAACCGCTGGCCGACCTCGAGATCGGCGACCGGCACGTCGAGAATCGACCCATCGTCTGCCGCCAGGTGTGCCATGTCCGGGACCATTTCCGCCAGCTGATCGAGTGCCGACGACGCGGCGACGACCGAACGCATCTCGATCCAGTGCCCGAGCAGCATTACATCGATCAGGGTTGCCAGCTCCCAATAGAAGTCGTCGCCAGGGAACCCAAGAGTGACCGCGATGCTGAACGAATACGAGGTGGTGATGGCAAGGGTGATCAGCGTCATCATCCCCGGCTGCCGGTACCGCCACTCCCGAACCGCTCCCTTGAGAAACGGTGCACCGCCGTAGAAGAACAGGACGGTCGCCAGTACCGGCGCCACCAGATCAGATCCAGGGAAACTGATCGCCTCGTAGCCGAACCAGTCCTGGATCTGGGGGGAGAAGTACAGGATGGGAACGGTGAGCAAAAGGCTGACCAACAGCCGATCGCGAAACATCTCCGGCGAATGCCCTTCGTGTTTGTCGTGCCCCTCGTGTTGGTCATAGGCGGCGTGATCGGCACGTTCCGCGCGTTCATGCTGGTGCACGCGGTCCCCGTGTTCGTCGGGGGTGGCTTGATCCGCGTGTTCGTCATGGGCGGCGTGATTCGCGTGTTCGTCGTGGGCGGCGTCGTGCGTCGGCAACCCGGGATGGCCTTCGGAATGTTGGTCCTCAGAATCCTCGTGGGCGGCGTCGTGGTCCATGTACACCAATCCTCGCACGCCCGACGGCTATCCGCTCCGGCTGCGGCCCGTAGCGCAGCGCGTCGGGGCTCGGTAGCCTCCGACCCATGCAGGAACCCGACGACCACTCAACCCACCTCGACGGTCTCACCGACCAGATCCCCGACGTCGACCCAGATGAGACCAAGGAGTGGTTGGAAGCGCTCGACTCGGTAATCGCGGTCGACGGGAGGCCCAGGGCTCGATACCTCATGGCCCGCCTCGTGGAGCGGGCGCGCGACAGCTACGTCGGCCTTCCCGCCTCGATGTCGACGCCATACGTCAATACCATTCCGCCGGTCGCTGAGGCGCCCTACCCCGGCGACGAATATCTCGAGCAGCGCATCCGGCGCTTCATCCGCTGGAACGCTGCGGTCATGGTCATCCGGGCCAACCGGGCCGCGGAGAACATTGGGGGTCACCTCTCCACTTTCGCCTCGTCGGCAACCCTGTACGAGGTCGGGTTCAACCATTTCTTCCGGGGCAAGGCCGACGGCACCCCGGGTGATCACGTCTATTTCCAGGGCCATGCCTCACCGGGCATATACGCCCGCGCTTTCCTGGAACGCCGCTTCCACAAGGGCGACCTCGACCGCTTCCGGCGCGAGATCGGCGGCGGGCTGTCCAGTTATCCGCATCCCCGGCTCATGCCCGAATTCTGGGAGTACCCGACCGTGTCGATGGGGCTTGGCCCGATCAACTCGATCTACCACGCCCAATTCCTCAAGTACCTGGACAACCGCGGCCTCGACGCCACCACCGACTCGAGGGTGTGGTGTTTCCTCGGTGACGGCGAGACCGACGAGCCGGAGACGCTGGGATCGATCTCCCTCGCCGGCCGCGAGCACCTAGACAACCTCACGTGGGTCATCAACTGCAACCTGCAACGCCTGGACGGCCCGGTGCGCGGCAACGGCTCGATCATCCAGGAGCTCGAAGCGATGTTCCATGGTGCCGGTTGGAACGTCATCAAAGTGATCTGGGGATCCAACTGGGACCCGCTCCTGGCTCGCGACGTCGACGGCGTGCTGGTCAACAAGATGACCACAACCGTCGACGGCGAATACCAGCGCTATAAGGCGGAGTCCGGAGCGTACATCCGCGAGCACTTCTTCGGACCCGATCCGAAGTTGCGGGCCTTGGTCGAGGACATGACCGACAAGGAAATCTGGGCGCTCCGTCGCGGTGGGCTCGACTACCGCAAGGTGTATACCGCCTATCACGCCGCCACCGAGCTCACCGGTTCACCAACCGTCATCCTCGCCAAGACCATCAAGGGCTGGACCCTCGGCTCCGATGTGTCGGGCAAGAACGCCACCCATTCGATCAAGAAGCTGACCGCCGAGCAGCTGCGCAACCTACGCGACCGGCTGCATCTCCAGAACGAGATCCCGGACCAGGCCCTCGAAGCGGAGGATCCTCCCTACTACCGGCCGTCCGTCGACTCGCCTGAGTACCAGTACCTTCAGCAGCGCCGCAAGGCGCTGAACGGCCCGCTCCCCAGTCGCACCCTCGAGATTCGCAGCCCCATCGAGATGCCATCCCACGATGCTTTTGTCGAATTCGACGAGGGATCGGGAACGAACGCGGTGTCCACGACTGGTGCGTTCACCAGACTGCTGAGGGGACTGTCGCGAGACGAGCAATTCGGCGAGCGGGTGGTGCCGATCATCCCGGACGAGGGGCGCACATTTGGCATGGATGCGCTGTTCACAGAGCTTGGGATCTACTCCTCCGAGGGCCAGCGGTACGAGCCGGTCGATCACGACATGATCCTCTCCTACAAGGAGTCGACCGATGGCCAGCTCCTCGAACAGGGCATAACCGAGGCTGGGTCGACGGCAAGCTGGATTGCGGCCGCAACCTCCTACGCCACCCGTGGGGTGCCGATGGTGCCGTTCTATACCTTCTACTCGATGTTCGGGTTCCAGCGGGTCGGCGACCTCATCTGGGGTGCATCGGACTCACGGGCTCGCGGGTTCCTTCTGGGTGCCACAGCCGGGCGCACCACCATGTTGGGTGAGGGTCTGCAGCATCAGGACGGGCACAGCCACATCCTCGCCTCGGTGGTACCGGTTTGCCAGGCCTACGACCCTGCCTTTGCCTACGAGCTGGCAACGATCATCGAAGACGGGCTGCACCGCATGTACGTCAACGAAGAGGACATCTTCTATTACCTCACCCTGTACAACGAAAACTACGTGCAGCCCCCGAAGCCGAGCGGCGCCGATGCCGGGATCATCAACGGCCTGTACCAGTGGGCTGAGGCGCCTGACGGAATGGAGCACGGAGCCACCGTCCTGTTCTCCGGGCCGTCGCACGCCGCCGCCCGTGAAGCGCAAACCGATCTCGCCCAGCATTATGGAATCGGGGCCGAGCTGTGGAGCGCCACCTCGTATAAGAAGCTACGCGAGGAGGCCTTGTCCCAGGAGCGGTGGAACCGCCTCCATCCGCACGACTCGCCACGGGTGCCGATGGTGACCAGGCTCCTGGGCAATGCCCCAGGGGTCGTGGTTGCGGTCACCGATTACATGCGCCTGGTGCCGGACCAGATCGCCCGCTGGGTTCCCCAGTCCTTCACCTCGCTGGGAACGGACGGCTACGGGCGGAGCGACACCCGTAAGGCGCTGCGTGGTTTCTTCGAGACCAACGTTGCTCATGTGGTAGTAGCGACCCTGTCGGCGCTGGCCCACGAGGGACGTATAGACCCCAACCTGGTCACCGATGCCATCGCCCGATATGACATCGACCCCGATGTCGGGGATCCGTGGACGAGATAGACGAGTCGCAAGTCGCAAGTCCCACGGCTTGCGTCTTGTGTCTCGAGTGTTGAGAGCGGCAGCTGGGTTACTCCAACTCCAATGACGTCGTGATATCGATCGAGTCTCGGATGCTTCTCGCCACAGGGCAAAACTCGGCGTGGCGGGCATGGGCGCGATCGATCTTGTCTTGAGTCTGCTCATCGGCTTCTCCGGCCCCCCGCAACGTGTAGGTCACGTGGATGCGTTTGATGACGAGGACTTTCCCATCCAGCTCGATCTCTCCCACCGCCTCTGAGGTGAGGTTTCCATGACTTGCGTTGATGCCGCGCGCCTCCAGCGCGCCTCCAAGGGTCCCGGTCAGTCAGCCGGCCGCCGCGGCTACGACGTAGTCGAGAGTCGTCGCGTCCGGTGGATACTCGCCTAGATCGGTGCCGTAGTGCTCGGCTATCTCGTCGTGGACGCCAAACGTGACTGCGTCATCCCTACCGGGCACCCAGGCATTCCGAATCGGACCCCTGACCCGTTCGATCTTGACCTTCGACCGATAGACCACATCGTCTGCCATCGTGCCTCCTGCTCGGAACCTGACCCAAATCCTATTCGGCGAGCGCACCGCCGGTGACGCCGGCGAGCCTGCGGTCCTCAGCGATCATCGCGATCGTCATCGCGGCCGCAAACCCGAGCACGACGACCCATCCGGCAACCTGGATGAAGAGCGTGACCGCGATCACGACGACCGCCGCGAGAGCGCGTTCCCAGAACAGCGGCCCGCCGGCACGCCTGACCACACCGAGGAGACCAAACGTGATCAGGACGACCGCCAACGCGAAGATCCATCGGCCCGAAGTGGTTAGGGGGTCGGATGGATGGGCCACCACCCCTTCGGCAGCCACCGCATAGAGCACGATCCCGAAGACCACGGGGTAGTGGCCCATGGTGTAGAGATCTCTCGCCAGAGTGGTACGGACCCCGCCGTGGGTCTGACCGAGCTGCTCCTCGGCGCGTCGTGCAAACCGCCCGAAGTAGAGCCACCAGACGGCAACCGCGCCAAGAAAAGCGGCACCCAGAGCACTGGCAACCTCGAGACTCCGGTCGAGCTCGACAGCGGTGAGACCGATCGCGACCACCGACTCGCCGAGCGCCAGGATGACAAAGAGCCCGTGACGCTCGGCGAAGTGTCCGGGGTGGATCCTGAAGTCGTACCCCTTGGCGGTGCTCGTCGCCAAAAGCTCCAACGCCATGCCTGCCACCCAGGCCACGACCCGCCAAGTGGGGCTGAGGAAGCTCCCAAAGAGCACCACCACTCCGCCGAGCGTCGCAAGCGGCAAGTATTGGAGTAGCACCGTTCGTCCCTCGGTCGACTCGAGCCCGGCATAGAAGACCCCAAGGCCGACGAACAGAACGAGTGAGTAGGCGATCCCAAAGAGGTGTCCATCGTCGCCAAAGGCGTCGGTCACCACGAGGGCCATGAACAGGCTCAGCCCCATGGCGACGACTAATGACAGTTGCACCCAGAAACGATCGTTGCCGATGGTATTGATGCCCCAGGTGTATTGCTGCCACGCCCACCAGAGCATGAAGAACACCAGCGCACCGCCGAGCACACCCGTAACCGTCGGATTGTGGGAGATCAGCAGCGCAGTCTGGGTGACCGCGAAGACGAATACGAGGTCGAAGAACAGCTCGAGCGGCGAGACGCTGAGCTCGGGGATATCACTGTGGTCTTTGTCGGTCATCCAGCTCGTCGACGACTGTAGACCGGATGACGGGCTCAGCCGGTAGCCCAGCCCTCGGCGCTGATGGGTGCGGGCTCGGTGGTGCTGATCAACGACGCCCCCGTAGCATCAACCGATGAGTCCTCTGTCCATACCTCTGCGGTGATGGCAACGCCGAGACGGCCATGTCCGGAAGGCCCCCAGGCCACGTAGCCGATAATCGCATCCGAGCTTCCGAAATCACTCGAGGTGTACAGGCCCATGGCGCCACCGTCGGCGTTGAGTGCGCCGAGGGTGCTGTCGGCGGCATCGAAGCGAAGGCTCTCCCCAGGCTCCAGCGTGCCGGACAGCGCGTGGTACGAGGGTTGCTGGCACAGCCAGAGCCCATCGAGGCTGGCGGTGGAATCGCTGATGTTGGTGATCTCAACGTAGCCGGCAGACCCAAAGCCGACCTCGGAGATGGCAAGCGTCGCACTCGGTGGGTCGACGGGATCTTCTGAAGTCGTGGTCGTCGCCTCGGGAATCGTTGTGGTCGCCTCAGGAGTCGTAGTCGTCGCTCCCGTGGTAGTCGTGACCTCCGAAGTCGTTGTTGCCTGAGCTGTGGTGGTCGTTTCCGCCTCGCTGTCCGAGCTACAGGCTGCGGCAACGAGGGCGAAAGCGACCAAGAGGATGATGAGACTGGTGGATCGACGAGACATAAAGCACCCTTGGGGTTTGATGACACTGACCACCTCAACGCGCCGCGACGGCAAAGCGTTCCCGCAAACCACGTGAACATTTCCTTAACACCCCTCACTTCCGAATCACTTCCGAGGCTTGGCCACTTCCGAGGCTTCAGCCGAGGAAGCAAAGGTATGGAATCGTTCAAGACCGTGAGCGCGCCCAGGCCCCGGCCGACTTCCGGAGACCCAGCGCTCCCTGGTTGCTGTTTGCCGTTAGAGGGAGCACCGATACGTGACCGGTCTCTCGACAGAAGGGGAGCTGCTGTTGTTCCCGCTCTTGCCACTACGTGGCAGGCCGCTCGGGCCCCGGCTCAGCGGAGTTCTGTGGTCGTTGAGGCCCGGTCGTCGCATCCGCTTCGCCTTCTGTTCCCGCTCTTGCTGCTTCGCAGCTGGCCGCTCGGGCCACGGCTCGGCGGATTCCCTTCTTCACCAAAAGCCACATCGCGTCTCATCCGCTTCGCCTTCGGTTTCCCGCTCTCGGCTACGGCCCGCTCGGGCCACGGCTCCGCCAATCGCCGTGCCGACGCGGACCAGATCGCGCCCTATTTGGCGGAGCCTCTTTCCTCCACCGACGATCAGGCAGGCTCGACGATCACCTTGGCCCGCATCCACGGATGCGGTGTGCAGAAATACTCGAATTCGCCGACCTCGTCGAAGTGGTACGACCAGGTGTCGCCCGTCTGCATGAACCCGGAGTCGAATGCCCCGTCGACTTCGGTCACGGTGTGGATCATCTCCGGGTCTTCGTTGACCCAGGTCACGGTCGTATGTTGCTTGATGACCAGAACGTTGACGCTGTAGTCGGTGGGATCCTCAACCTCGGCGAACTCGTCTGGTGCATCCATCGGCTGGGCCTGCCACGACCCTGGAACCATGGAGATGGTCGTCCCCGGTTCGCCAGGGGCGGCCTCGCCCCCGTCTTGCGTGTCGCTTCCGACCTCTGCCAGCCCGATCGCCTCGAAGATCTCAGGATTCTCGGGCCCTTCGATGACGATCTGCCCGAGGGCGCCCTTATCGAACGTCCGGCTCAGGGAGTGATCGACAAGGAGCACCGTCTGTGGCACCTGACCAATCAAATCGACCACGACGCCGCTTCCCGTTGGCACCAGCGTCGTCTGCGACCCACGCAGCGGCGCGTTCAACAGGGCCCCTTCCGGGTATACCGCGTCCCAATGTGAGCCGATGGCGTGGAAACTCGAGGTGAGGTTGAGGCCGCCATTGACGAAATAGATCCGCGTCTTCTCACCCACCTGCATGATCGGGGCGTTGTCGCCGGTCAGGGCACCGACCGCCCCATTGAAGACAACGAACGAAGGGTTCTCATCGGTCAATGCAGCGCGATCGGTATCGACCAGGCCGGGATCTGTGCTCGTGGTGTAGTACTCGGACTGCACCACGTACAGCTCATTGTCAGCGGCAGGAAGTGGCTGGGCAGGGTCAACGAGGATCCCCCCAACCATGCCATGAGAGATGTGCGCCGGCACGTCGCCGAAGGCGCAGTGATATATGAAGATGCCCGGATACAGCAGCCGGGCCTCGATGGTCTTGGTCTCGCCTGGGGCGACAACGGTGTCCGCGGCTCCACCGCCCTGGCCGGTGACAGCATGAAAGTCGACATTGTGCGGGTGCTGGTTCCCTGTCGGGTTGGTGACGGTGAACCGAAGCACATCGCCAACGCGGGCACGGATCATCGGTCCTGGGGTGCCCATAGTCACCGAGTCGTCACCGCTGACCCGATAGCCCCAGGTCTCATATTCAACGCCGTCCGGCGTAATCGCGTTCACTCCTTCGACGACCTCGAAGTGCACCTCGACGATCGCCTGGCCCGTCCTGCCAGATGCAGGCGGTACCGCAGGTGCGTAGGACACGTTGATCTCCGATGCCGGTGCCGGGGCCAGATCGGCTTTGGGTGTGAACACGGGGATCACATCGGCGGGCAGGGCAACATTTCCCGTCGTCGGCACGGCCTGCGCGCCACCGGAGGAGACGGTGTCAGTCGTTCCGACCTCGGCGAGCAACTCGTCGACCTTCTCGGAGACGATGGCGTCATCCACGGAGTCGCGACCGGCGGTGACGAACAGTGAACCCGTTGCGATGGCCCCGGCGAGCAGCGCGGTCACCAGCGCGATGATGGCTACGCCACCAAGGGCCCAGTGGGGGTGTGGCAGCGGGATTGGCGACTCCTGGGTGGCCGAGGATCTTCCTGCTCTTTGTGTCACGATCTCTCCTGAATTCGGATCTGGTCCGGTGAGGGGCCACGGGGCTGATAGCTTGTGTGGACGTTCACAAGGTCTCACTTGGGCGGACTGACGCCTAGGGGCGAACGTCCCAACTGTTTGTTAGTCCCGAGTTCGCCTCGAGCCGGCGACGCGGTGAGAGCACCGGGTACTGCGCTTGACCGCAGGTAACCAGGCTCAAAGAAGATGCGGACCGCCCCTCCCGGGACGGTCCGCAGTATTTGGCGTTGATGGTCGGCGGGATGCAGTCTCCCGTTTGTTACTCAGTTCGACACAATCTGCCTGATTCGCACCGACTGGAACCGCAGCACGGTGATGATGGTGGCGAGCCCGAGAAGGATCGAGAACAGGTAGGTGGACACGCCAAGGCGGCGAGCACCCTCCAGCCAGATCGACCACTCCTCGGAGTTGGCCAGCGCCGAGTCGCTACCACCGGCAATGAACGCACCCACGATGAAGTGGAGCACCACCGACGCG
>CAXMPL010000123.1:0-13104 GCA_964195125.1 uncultured Kiloniellales bacterium
GTTCGGCAACCTGGACACGTTGATCTCCGACCGCTTGCAGGGAGACAGCAAGGTGCTACTGGAGCGGAACATTCGCTCTCGGATAGCGCGGATCGCGCCCTTCCTGGCCGCCGATGCCGACCCCTACATCGTGATCACCGACGGCCGTTTGAAGTGGGTGATGGATTTGTACACGATCACCGATAAATACCCGTACTCGGCGGTGGCATCGACCGGCCGCCTCAATCGTGGCGCCGGCCTTCCCAACAGGTTCAACTACATCCGCAACTCGGTGAAGGCCGTCATCGACGCCTACGACGGAACCATGGATCTGTACGTGATCGACCCCGACGATGCGGTGATTCAGGCCAACGAGAATATCTTCCCCGGCGTGTTCAAGCCGCAGAGCGAGCTGCCTCCGGGCATCATCAGCCACTTCCGGTATCCGGAAGATCTGTTCCGGGTGCAGACCGACATGTACACGCTGTACCACATGACCGAGCCCGACCAGTTCTTCACGGTGGCGGACCCTTGGCAGATCGCCAGAGACCCGTCGACCTCGCCGCGTCCCGATCTGCGGGCGCCATTCGCCGACCCTCCGATGCTGCCCTACTACCTGTTGATGAAGCTGCCGGGCGACGACACGCTGACGTTCCTGCTCATGCAGCCGTTCACCCCGCTCGACCGGCCAAACATGGTGTCGTTCATGGTGGCCAAGAGCGGGCCGCTAGAGGAATATGGGCGCATGATCGACTTCGCGCTTCCTGCGGAGACCCAGATCGACGGTCCCGGCCAGGTTGGGAACTTCATCAACCAGAACCCCATCATCTCGGCGGAGTTCACCCTGCTCGGCCAGGGGGGGTCTGAGGTGATCCAGGGCAACATGCTGGTCATTCCCATTGACGAATCGCTGCTGTATGTGCAACCGGTGTATATCTCGGCCGATGACAACAGCACCGGCACGGGCATCCCGGAGTTCAAGCGGGTCGTGGTGTCGTTCGACGGCCGGATCGAGATGCGCGACACCCTCGAGGAGGCGCTGGCGGCCATCTTTGGTGAGTCGGCCGGAGTTGGTCCGGACGAGCCGGCCCAGCCGGCCCAGCCGCCGAGCGGAACCGTCGACGAGCGGGTCGCCGGGCTGTTGCAACAGGCAGCCGACGCTTTCCAAGCGGCCGATGCCGCGTTGCGCCGCGGTGACATCGTCACGTGGACGGAGAAGATCGACGAAGCACAAAGTGCCGTGGAAGAGGCGGCCAGGCTCGTTGCGGGGCCGGTTGGCGCCGACGCGTAATCAGTAGATCAGTAGATCAGCGTCTGCCTTCGGTACTGGGCTACTTCTTCGCTACTGCTCTACTTCTTTGCCTGATCGCGTCAGGGCCCTCCACTGCTTACGAAGAAAGTCGGGCAGGGGCCATGACTTCTTCGCATCGGACTGTTGCGCGGGGTCGCGACGGGTAGAGAACAGGGCGGCGTTGACGTGGGCGCTGGCGACAGAGGCGAGCCCAACCGGATACGCCCAGCTATCGGCCCCACCCCAGCATCTCTCACCCCAGCGGAGTGTGACCTGATCAGCCGGGTAGAGCCGGCGTTCCACATGGCATGGACCTGGCCTCTCGGCTTGACGATGTATTGGCCTCCAAGGTCGGCAGTACAGTCGTGGCCTACGGCCCTATCCATGGGTTGCTGACCCGCCGGGGCGTCTCAGCGAGCGCCCAATCTTTGTGAGCTTGTGGGTTAGCCAATCCGGTCCTCCCTGATGAGGATCCCCACAGCGCCCTCCCGACCCAACCGACGGGCAATCGACCGGGTCGGCTCACCCGCCTGCCGTCGCTCCCAAACCTCCGCCTTCTCCGCCTCGGTGAAGCTCCGCCTCCGCATCACGACGTCCACGACGAGTCCTCAGCTCGCCATGATGTTGCGTTCACCCTCTTGAGACCGCAAGTGATCTGGTCAATTGGGTGTTTCGTTCACCGAGTGTTGGGGTGCCGATGAAACCCCCAATCTTTTGATAGGACGAAGGCGATCCATGAACACGACGCGTTTACGACCTGTCCCTGGCCCCGCCACGATGTCGAGGGGGTCGTTGCTTGTTTCGATCCTGAGTGCGCGATCGGGTTGTTGGGCGTGCAGTTGCACGGTCGTTCAACTGGAGCCGGGAAGAATCACGTTGTCGAGGAAGGCCGCAACCTCGGCCACTAGCTGGTTACCCGCCGTTAACTCGAAGTCGTTGTGATCCGCGCCCTCGATCGTCACAAATTCCTTTGGGTGGGAGGCCGCCTCGTATAACCGCTGACTCTGGGCAACGGGCACGATGCTGTCGGCTGAGCCTGCCACGACAAGGACCGGGACCTCGATCCCGCGGATCTTCTCCAAGTTTGGGTAGCGGTCCCACAGCAAGATAGAGGTGGGCAGGAACGGGTAGTGGACCGATCCGATGTCGGGAAGCGAGGTAAACGGCGAGCGCAGCACAAGAGCCGCAGGCGGTCGCTGCTCCGCCAGCCCGATTGCCACTGCCGCACCAAGCGACTCGCCAAAGTAGACCAGCCGGTCAGTATCAACGTCGGGGCGAGTCTCGAGGTAAGCAACGGCGGCTCTCCCGTCGGCGAGGAGGCCATCCTCTGTGGGCCTTCCCAGATTTGCCCCATACCCGCGGTAGTCAACGAGCAGCACTCCATAGCCTCTTTCCGCGAGCGCCCGCGCGAGCGGAGCTCGGTCGGCGCGGTTGCCGGCGTTGCCGTTGAATACCACCACGGTCCTGCCGTTGGCATCTCCGGCGGCAGGCACTAACCACGCCGCCAACGTCAGCCCATCCTCGGTAGAAAACGTCACCTCCTCGGCGCCCGGCAGCACAGAAGCGACATCTGGAACGATCTGAGAGGGAAGGTAGATGAACTGCCGCTGGAAGATCCACATCACGCCAACCGCCAACAGCATCACCACCGCCACGATCACGACGACTCTTGCGACCCGTCGCACACTTTTCGCTCCCAGCGCCATCGGTCCGAACCCCAGGAAGACTCCACCGGCATGTCGCATGGAGCAAGCTTGCCAGGTCACCCCGCAGCCACCACCGATCTGATCCTGAAGGGTAGGTCGGTGACGACGCGCCATCCATCCGGTATCCGGTAGTTCAACGTGTTGTAGCCAGCGGGGGCGACAATCGCCTCAATAGGGGTGCTGAGGGTCTTTCCACTCGGCTGTCGGCGCATCGTGGGATAAGCCCGTATGCTGCCCACTCGCCCTCGAGTGGTTCCATCTGGTTGCTTTTGGTGTACCGCTCGGCCGCCGCACTCACGCGGTAGGCCGGAACGTAGGAAAATTCTTCAACACGGCACCTATGGATCGGGGTCGTGCCCCAGTCGCTCGGACACGGACTGCCTGGTTGCGGCTAACGGTGGGCTGCCGGCGAGCTGGTCGGGGTGCGGCCGAAGGCTGGGCGTGTGGTGCGGCAACGGGGTTTTCCGGCTCGGTCTCTTCTGGTCGAGCCGACTAGACGCGACATCGTTAACGTGTTATCTTTGTCAGTATAAGGGGAGTATCCCGAAACGAGCAGCGCCGTCATCACGGTCGTCCGGCCCGGTGTGCTGGCCCCTGTCAGGGGCGGGAGAGACCTTCGCGACAGAGGAAGAACGTCGCACGAAGGCTTGGGGCACGTTATGTCTGTCAGTGCTACCCGATTCGCGCCCAGGACGCTGGCCGGCTTGGTCCAGCTTCTGGTGGCGCGCCGAGACTCGATTTCGCGTTGTGTGGGCGCCTTGGGTGACGAGGCCGTCGATGCGCTGAGCGCGGGGGATCGAAGCGACCTGTTCGATGCGGAGGACCCTGCGCCGGATTCCGCTGGTGCCGCGGCTTTGATGTTGGCGGAGCGGGCTGATCGGCGTCTGTGGGAGGTCGAGCAGGCTCTGGTTCGGATGCGAGACGGTTCTTACGGCTACTGCGTGGGCTGTGGTGCCGGTATCCCACTGGAGCGGCTGAGGGCGGTGCCCGCCACCGCCAATTGTGTCGCATGTAGCGGCGGTTCGGTTCGCGACACCATGGTGCGCTCGGGTGGCGAGCGCACCAAGACCACCACGGCTGTGGGGCGGTCGTGGGCCAGGTCTGACACTTCGGATCCGAGGGCGGGCGAATGAACGTGTACTCGGCTTCTGAGTGGCGGCGGCAGTCCCAGCTGCTCGACGAACGTGATCGGCTGAGGGATCTGCTGGAGGATCTTTGGGTCGCGGCGACCAACCGTGACGATTATGAGCCCCACGACGTCACCGGCGCCGAGGCCGCCCTCCAGGCCGACGGGGTCGAGGCCCACCTCGCTGTCATCGACACCGCCCTCGACCGCATCGAATCGGGCGAATACGGACGGTGCCGAGCCTGCGGGTCAGCGATTCCCGAGGCGCGCCTCGACGCCTTGCTCGCCACCACCTTGTGCCGGGAGTGTGTCCGATGACAAGGCCAGTCGATATCGCAGCTCGTCGTGTTCGCACCCAGGAATTGGCGGCGGGCGATGACCGACCGGATTGTGAGGAGGTGAGATGCATACTGTCGAAGAGGCCATGACGGCCAATGTCGTCACCGTTGCGCCTGATGCGTCGGTGACGGTTGCTGCCAGGATCATGCGTGATGCCGGGGTCGGTGGGCTGCCGGTGGTCGACAACGTTGGTTCTGTGGTCGGGATCCTCACCGAAGCCGACCTGCTGCATCGTGCCGCTCTCCCGGATCCGGCTGACACTGACACGCGGCGCGGTTCACGCAAGCGGTCGTCGGGGTCGACAGTCTCCGACTTGATGAGCCGCGAAGTAGTAGGGGTGCGCCGGGACGATCCCTTGGCGAAGGCAGCCAGATTGATGGAGAAGGCCAGGGTACGGCGGCTGGTGGTCGTCGGGGACGGCTTCGCCCTCGAGGGCATCATCTCACGCCGCGACATCGTTGCCGCCCTCGCCCGGCCCGATACTGACATCGAGGAGGAGATCCGCTCCCTCGTGATCGACGACATCCTCGGGCTCGACCCGGACACTATCGACGTCGCGGTGAACCAGGGCATCGTCACCCTGGCCGGTGCCGTCACGTATCGGCGAGAAGCGGTCCGGCTGGAGCGCCTCACGAACATCGTCCTCGGGGTGAGCCGCGTCGACACTTCGGTGACGTGGCAGACCGACACCAGCTTTGTGGGGCCGGTGCCGCGGTTCGCCTACTTCGCCATGCGCCGGGACCGAACCAACGGTCCAGGAGTGTCCCCGGCGCCGGATCACCCCAGCGGCCACGGCGACGGGATCAGCGACACAGAAGGGACAGTGGAGTGACGGATCGGTTCAAAAACATTCTGGTCGCAGCCTCTCCTGGGCATCTCGAACCGCTGACGCTGCGCGCCGCGGTCAAGCTCGCAGACACCAACGAAGCACACCTCACTGTGCTCGACGTCGTGCCGGTGCCTCGGCTGCGCGGAAAGGTCGAGGTCGAAGGCCGGGTTGTGGAGGGGGAGGCGCTGCTGCGAGACCGGCAGGAACGGCTGTGGCACTTGGCGGAAGACACCCAGGCCAAAAAAGACACGGATGTCGTGGTGAAGACCGGTGAGCCTTTCTTGGAGGTGATCCGCCACGTGGTCGAGAACGGCAATGATTTGGTGATGGTGGGCGGACGTGAGGTGCAAATGGCGGAGGTGCCGGTGCCGAGCAGCGGTGTGATGCATCTCTTGCGGAAGTGCCCGGTACCGGTGTGGATGATGCGCCCGTCACGGGCCGACAAGCTCCGCATCCTGGCGTTGATCGACCCCGACCCGGAAGATCCGGTGCGGGACCGTCTCAGCGATCTCGTGTTGAAGCTGGCGACGTCGCTGACCCGCCGAGAAGGCGGCGAGCTGCATCTCGGTCATGCCTGGAGCCTCGTGGGCGATGCAACGCTGCGGGCATCCCCACGTGCGGCACTGCCCGGAGAGATGGTGGAGACCGCGGAGACGTCCCACCGGGAGCAACTCGACCTGCTGACGAAGCGGCTACACGAAATCGGTGGGTCGGTGCACATGGTCGCCGGCGAGGCCGGCAAGGTGTTGCCTCGACTGGCCGAGCGGCTCGACATTGGACTGATCGTGATGGGCACCGTGGCCCGCACCGGGCTGAGCGGCCTGATCATGGGCAACACGGCCGAGACGATAATGCGAGCGGTGCGTTGCTCCGTGCTGGCGGTCAAACCGGAGGGGTTCGTCACCCCGGTCAAGCCCGCACGTCCTGCCAAGGCCCGGGTCCTCGAAGGGTGAAAAGGTGCACCACATCGCCTCCGAGCGGTTCGACATCGGAGAATCCGCAGCCGTCGGCCCCCGGCAGAAGACGGTCCGGCGTCTGGTCGTCGCCCTCGCTGCGTTGATGATCTCCGCCGCCGCCTGGTTCGAGACGTGACGGCCGCGGCCCATGCTCCGTCGGTAGCGGTTCTCGGGGCCGGGAACGGACGGACTCCTCGACGGTGAGAACGTGGAACGGGATCGAGTGGCTAGGGGATTCTTCCTGCGTACGGTTGGTTGCGTCGATTTCTGGCTGGCTCATCGCGACCCGCGCTGTGGCTTTACCGGAGTGGTAAACCCTTCAGGCTTCACTGCCAGCACCGAGCAGCGAACCGACCGGAGGATCGTTTCGGCCGTGTTGCCCATGATCAGACCGCTCAATCTGGGTCCCCGAAATAGACGATCGGACGGTCGTGGTTCCGCGCCAGGAACTCGACCACGCGGCGCGCATCTTCGGCGAGCCCGGCCTCGGTCGGCGCGCCGGGGTTGCCGCCGTACCCGCGGTAGTCGACCAGAACGACGGCGAAACCTCGCTCGGCGAGGGCGTCTCCGGTTGGGATCCGGCCGGCCCGGTTACCCCCGTTCCCGGGGAACAGGAGGATCATCGCTGCGCCGATGCTCCCGCCACTCGCTGCCAGGTTGCCAGGTCGTGTCCACCGGGGCCGGGGATGCTTACTTCGACCCACCCCGGAGGCGGGGCCCCGGGATCCTGGGCGGGGAAGTAGAGCAGACGGCGTTGCTGGGTCCACACCACCGCGAAGAACAACACGGCGCCATGGCGAGAAAGGCCAGGATTCTCATGGCGCCACGGTACGCGAGACTTAACGGATGAGCACCGATCTTCTCATGATCGCATCGCTGCTGGCGTTGATCGCGGCGGCCGGCGTGCTGGGCGCCGCCGAGGCGGCTTTGTTGAGGGTCTCTCCGGTCCGGGTTGAGGTGAGGGCCGACGGCGGGGAGCGGGGTGCGGCCCGGGTGCTTCCCCTCCTCGACGATCTGCCCAGGGTGATGAACACGATCCTCCTTGCGGTGTTGCTCGCCCAGATCGCCGCCGCCACGCTGGCAGGAACGCTGGCCGCCCGCCACTTCGGCAACCTGGGGATCACCATCTCATCGATCGTGCTCACCGTGTTGTTGTTCGTCTACGCCGAGTCGATTCCGAAGACGTTTGCGGTACATCACCCGGTACGGGTCGCCGAGCTCACCGCTCCTATGGTTCGCATACTCGCCACGCTGTTCCGCCCCGTGGTGTCGGTGCTGGTGTGGTTCGCTGATTTGCAGGCCCCGGGATCGGGCGTGGCCTCCCCCACCGCGGTCACCGAGCAGGAGCTGGTGCGCCTGGCCGCGGATGCCGCCAAGGCGGGAAGGATCGATGACACCGACCTCGATCTGATCCGGCGTGCCTTCGCCCTCGGCGACCTCACGGTCGACGAGATCCTGGTACCCCGCACCGAAGTCGTCGGCATCCCTGCCCAGGCCACCGTTGCCCAGGCTCTGGAGATTGCCACCAAGGCCGGGCATCGGCGCCTTCCCGTGTTCGACGGTGACCTGGACACGCTGATCGGGATGGTCCGGCTGCGCGATCTCGCCTCAGCGGCCTTGGAGGACCCGGATCGTCCCGCCCGTCTCGCCGCCCGGCCCGAGCTGATCGTGCCAGAGGGCAGGCGCGTCGTCGACCTGCTCGACGATATGCAGCGAACTGGGCTCCACTTTGCCGTCGTCGTCGACGAGCACGGGGGCACCGAAGGCATCGTGACCATCGAGGATGTGGTCGAGGAGCTGGTGGGAGGAATCGCCGAGCCAGAAACCGCACCGGGCCCGTCGATCCACCAGATCGGGCCCGGGCGATGGCGGGTGGATGCCGCCGCGGGCATCAACGAGCTCACCGAGGCGACGGGGATCGACCTGCCCCCGGGTGATTGGACGACCGTGGCCGGGCTGGTCATTGATACCGCGGGCAGGGTCCCGGAGCCGGGCGACGTGATCGAAGTCGGGGAGCTGCGCATCGAGGTGCTGGAGTCCGCGCCCCATCGCGTCATCGCCGTGGAGGTGTCACGACCGGCCGGGTAGCCACCTTCTCGCCGCCGAGCACGTAACGGGCACCCGCCCCGCCGAGGTGCCGATCCCGCGCCCTTGCAAGATGAGCGTTTCCTACCGAGACCAGCTGATCGGTGTGCGGGTGAGGGGTGTGGCACCATTCGAAGTCGTCGCATGGTCACCGGTAACGTTTCATCCGGAGACCCAAAGCCTGCCGACACCAGCCGACTACGACCTCGAGTTGGCTGCGAAGGAAGTCAGCTACGAGCTGAACAGCCTTCGCGAGAAGGTGGCGGCCGACTACGGTTTGGACGAAGAAGAGATTGCCCAGCGTGGTGGCATTGTTGGAGGGTTGGAATTGAGGGGGCTGGGACACGTATCTGAGGGTTCGAGATGGCGGTAACCACAACCGCGGATGACCTTGGCTACACGCCGAATACCGACGGTCTGTGGAGCTGGGTCACTACGGTCGACCACAAGCGAATCGGGTTCTTGTATGCGGTCTCGGCGCTCGTGTTCTTCATCGTCGGCGGTCTCGAGGCGCTCCTGATCCGTATTCAGCTCGCTGGCCCCGACGGGGCCGTGCTGTCAGCCGACGCCTATAACCAGTTGTTCACCATGCACGGCCTCACCATGGTGTTCGCCGCCATCATGCCCGTCGCCGCCGCCTTCCAGAACTACATGATCCCGCTACAGATCGGCGCCAGGGACGTTGCCTTCCCGCGGCTCAACGCCTTCTCGTTCTGGCTGTTCCTGTTCAGCGTGATCATGCTGATGTCGTCGTTCTTCCTCGGCGGCTCCCCCGACGGGGCGTGGGTCGGCTACGCCAACTTGTCGACGCAGGTCACCGAGTACGTCCGCATGGACTACTACTCCATCGGGTTGCAGCTGCTCGGCATCGCCTCCATCGGGTCGTCAGCAAACTTCATCGCCACCATCCTGACCATGCGAGCACCTGGGATGACGATGATGCGGATGCCGGTGTTCACCTGGATGACCCTCGTCACCTCGTTCCTGCTCATCTTGAGCATGCCGGTGCTCGGCGTGGGGTTGTGGCAGATGTTCCTCGACCGGAACTTCGGGGCCGTGTTCTACGAGGCAGAGGCGGCGGGTGATCCGCTGCTGTGGCAACACCTGTTTTGGATCTTTGCGCACCCCGAGGTGTACGTGCTGATCCTGCCGGCGATGGGCATCGTCTCCGAGACCCTCCCCACCTTCTCCCGCAAGCCCCTGTTCGGCTATCCGTTCGTCGTGTTCTCCGGGATCGCGATCGGGTTCCTCGGCTTCGGCGTGTGGGCACACCATATGTTTACCTCCGGCTTGGGCCCGGTCGCCGAAGCCGGCTTCGGGATCGCCACCATGCTGATCGCTGTTCCAACCGGAGTGAAGGTCTTCAACTGGATTGCCACCCTGTGGGGTGGGAAGCTGACGCTGAATACGCCGATGCTATTCTCCGTCGGGTTCATTGCGATGTTCATCATCGGTGGGCTTTCCGGTGTGGCTCACGCAGCGATCCCCGCCGATACTCAGCAGCACGACACCTATTTTGTCGTTGCGCACTTCCACTACGTGCTGGTCGGCGGTTCTGTCTTCGGCCTCATGGCCGGCGCCTATTACTGGTATCCGAAATGGACGGGGAAGATGCTCAACGAGACGCTGGGGAAGTGGAACTTCTGGCTGATGTTCCTTGGGTTCAACCTCACATTCGGGCCGATGCACATCCTCGGCCTCGACGGAATGCCCCGACGCACCTACCGGTACCCGGAGGGTCTCGGGTGGGAGTTCTGGAACGCTATGTCCACCATCGGCTCCTTCATCATCGCCCTGTCCGTCCTCCTGTTCATCATCAACCTGGTGAGAAGTAGGCGCCACGAGGTCCCGGCCGGTGACGATCCGTGGGATGCGAGGACCGTCGAGTGGATGACCACATCACCGCCCGCCATCCACAACTTCGATCGGGTGCCTGTCGTTCGCCACCTCGACGAGTGGTGGCACCGCAAATACGGGGTCGACGAAGAAGGGCGAGCGGTGCCGCTGCCGGATGGATATGTGGAGGAGCCTGCGTTCGTTGAGGAGGCGGGCGGTATCCACATGCCCTCGCCGTCCTACTACCCGATCATCGCGGCCTTCGGGCTGGTGATGGCGGGGGCGGGCCTCGTGTTCTGGTCGTCCGGTGTGCTGGGTTTCGGGATGCTGGCCATCGGGGCAGCGATCATGCTGTGGGGTGTCGTCGGCTGGGCCGCGGAGCCGATCACCAGGGAGGTGCATTGATGGCCGCTGCCACAGACGACGTTTTCGAAGAACACGACTTCGAGTCCATCAGCAACCCGATTCACAACACCTACAAATGCCGGAGCCGGGTTTGACGACCTTGGGGTGCTCGCGCTAGGCGATGAGCGTGGCGGCGTGAATGTGGCGCAGGTCCTGGAACCACAGCGGCTCTCCTGTCGCTTGGGGCATTGGGTGAACGAGCGCTTTAGCGGAGCGCGAAAGGTTATCCACAGGCGACCTTCACGCGGCGTACGGTTCGCTTGGGCGGACAGTGGCGACGGGAAGAAGAGAAGGGGGTTATTGGAAGGAGGAAAGGGATGGAGCCACAGGAGCAGGCCGGCGCGTTGCTTGGGAATGCGGCTGGATACATAGCAACTCGGACCATAAAGATCGGCCTCGATCATGGCCTCTTCAAGTTGATTGCTGAGAGAGCGCCGATCGGTGCTGACGACCTTGCCACGGCCGCGGGGATAGACAGGCTCTATTCGTCGGTGTGGTGCCGGGCCGCTTTCGGAGCGGGAGTTCTCGAGGGTCACGACGGAGATGCCTACACGCTGGCCCCTCATATTGAGATGCTGCTTCTCGACGGGAGCTCGCCCGGATATCTGGGCGGCCTGTTCAAAGCGTTAACCGAGCCCGAGGTTTTTGACACTTTCTCCGACAACCTCGAATCGGGGGAACGGATCTGGTGGGATCAGACCAGCCCCAGGTGGATCGCCGCGGTTGGTGAGACCGGCGGAGCTTTCAACACCCGTTTCATTCCGGGTGGCATATCTCAGGTACCAGGCGCCTCCGAGCGGCTTTCTGCCGGTGGAATGGTGTTGGAGTTGGCGTGCGGGACGGGAGTGGGTTTGGTGCGGCTCGGCACCGAGTACTCAGAACTGGATCTGGTCGGACTCGACGGTGACGCCTACTCGCTCGAAGCGGCGCGGTCACGCGTCGAAGATGCTGGTATGAGCGATCGCGTCCGGCTGGTCAATTCGGGGATGGAAGACCTCGACGCCGCGGGCGAGTACGACGTGATCACGATCAATGTCTCGATGCACGAGTGCCGCGATATCGAGAAGGTCACGGCTGCTGTCTACCGCGCTCTCAAGCCTGGTGGATACTTCCTCAACTCGGATTTCCCTTTTCCCGACAGCGCCGAAGGAATCCGCTCAATCCCGGGTCGGATCATGTCGGGCATCCAGTTCTTTGAAGCGTTGATCGATGACCAGTTGCTGTCGGTGGACCACTACCTGGATCTGTTCGACCGACATGGATTCGATGAAACCGGCGTCGTCGAAGTAACCCCGGTACACGCCATCACCTGGGGCAAGAAGTAATCCCACGACCAGTGCCGGAGACCCGCCGCCTCGGTGTTGCGTTCACGCCCCTCGAAACGAGGGCGGGCCTGTAGCGAGTCCTGCTCGATCCACTACCGTTGGCGAAGAGTCCATCACGGCCCGGCTGCCAGGGTGAGCCCTTGGGCCGTCCAGCCGCTGGGGCCCTGGAGGCACAGACGCACCCAGCCGAAGTGAAACCAGGGCCGTAGCGCGTCCACGACCAAGCCAGTCAACGCAAATGCGCCGATACAGGCGGGTTTCTTTGTTAGTTTGGGCGGGTCCCTAGGGCCGTGACGAAGAGCAGTTCACGGGTGGCAGGCCACATCCCGGCCTGGGGCTTATTCAGTTCACCCATGACACCTCGTTGGGTCAGTCCCATACGATTCTCGAACGCCCGAACGGCGGTGTTCGTGTTCTTGCCCGGTTTGCCGTCGATGTCCTTTCCCTTGTACAAGGGCGGTTTCAGGGCTTGGAGGGCTTCCTGCACGCGCTTCCATGTCTCGAGATCCATAGCTTCCTCACTGTCGATGCCGGGCGGTAGGACTGAAGTTCCTCTCGTTGGTAGACCCGCGGACTGTGCTCCGAGCACGGTTGACCAGTCGATTCCCGTGGCGAGGGAGGTGAGAGTGCAGTTGATCTGCCAGTGCATTCGGTCGTTGGAGAGATTCTTAAACGCGGTGTCACCGCGTTTGGTCCGGATTGCCGCCAGCGCGACCTGTAAGTCCCTGGGTTGGTCGGTGTCGGTACCGGTGTTCTTGGACGGATTGAGGTCGATGGCGCAAAGATGGGCATGCAGGCTGGTATTCCCGAACGGCTTGTTGCCGATGTTGCGGCAATTGGCTGTGCCGCCGGCTTTCTCCCTGAACATGTAACCGACGTGTCTCATCACGACGGCGAACGCTGTCCACGCCTCCTGTTGCGCGGGGTGAACCAACAGCGAAATCTCACCAGAAGCAGTGAGCGTCGACGGGAAGGAAACGCCTACCCCGATGGAATGATCGCATTTGGGATGACCCTGGACGCTTCGTCCCAGCACCGCCGCCGGGTAGGCCTTCCTCATCTGTTCTGTGCTCGCCATCTCGGAGCCTCAGCTCACCCTCAAACGCCCTAGGACGTTCGCATACTGACAGATCGCACAACTCCAGGCACCGGGAGAAACCTGCAGCCTTCTGCGGGACATACAGACCACTGACCGCCTAACCCCAGCCGGACAGTGCATATGTGCCG
>CAXMPL010000124.1:0-1638 GCA_964195125.1 uncultured Kiloniellales bacterium
TCCCCGGCCCGGATCGTCACGGGCAATGCCGACTTGGCCCCCTCAGCAGAGACCGCGACAGCCAGGCCCTCGGCCTCGAGCAGCGGTGGATACACGCCGCGGGCGAAGTCCCGCACCGACTCGATGGCGGTACCCGTGTCGTGCTCGAGCTGGGCAAGGACCTCGGCGGTCTTCGGGGCGTTCGCCGTCTCGGCCTGGGTTTTCACCACACCGAGCTTGACCTTGACGGCGACCAGTTCCTGTTGTGGGCCCATGTCGAGGTCCTGCTCCAGGCCACGCCTGGCCTCGTCGGCTGCGCTGAGGATCCGTTCTCGCGACGCCGCCAACTTGTCGACCTGGTCCCGCAGGTCATCGGTGAGCCGGGCGTTGCGCAGCGCCAACCCCAGACCGCCCGCCAGGTTCTGGACGAGCTCTTCCTCGGCGGGCGCGATGGTTTCGCCGCGGCTGGCCACGAGCGACAAACCACCGAGCAGCTCGCCATCGTGTTCAACCGGAACCGAATAGTCGGCCGCCGTATCACTCCACCGCCCGTCGGCGTTCGCCGGTGGAAGGGCGGACTCCTCCTCGGGCCACCGCGCCGCTGGTTTCAGCACATCCTCGTCTGCGATCCAGAGCGTCGCCTCGGATGCGCTGGTGCCGTCGACGATCAGGCGCGGGATTCGCTCCAGCATCTCTGTGTCGCCCTCAGCGGTTGCGGCTCGCTCTGAGAATCGCGCCAGTACCTCGTATGGCGTTGCTCGTTCCCCGAAAACCACACGGTTGGCCCATCGTTGCAGCCGAGATCGGAGCGGCTCAAAGAGCAAAGCCACCGCCGCCGTGGCCGCGATCGCCAGTGGCAGGCTCGACTCGCCACGCTGACCAACGACCGTGCCGATGCCAACCACGATCGCCACATACATCGCGGTGATGACGATGGCCAGAGCGCCGTAGGTGACGGTCTTGGATATGACGACGTCGATGTCGTAGAGCCGATATTTGGTGATCGCCACCGCAAAGCAAAGGATCAGCAGCACCTCGGCAAAGGCGAAAAGGAGCAGGATCGTCAGATCGCTGAGCTCAATCAGCGTGGTCTCCTGTTCGATGACGAGCACGAACATCGATGCAGCGAGGACCGCTCCGCCCCATGCGATCCATCGGATCTGGTGTCGGGTCGCCCCGGAGGCGCGTCGATACCGGACGACGAGCGCGGCGACTGATGCCCCTACGGCGACCACCGCCAGAGCGGCCGCGACGATGTCGAGCGGATTATCGCTCTGGGCGTCGTATGGGATAGTGCCTGAGGGTTGAAACCGCAACATTGTGACAACGATCCCGATCCCAATGAGCGCCAGGCTGAGCCAACCCACCCACCGCCACCGTGGGGACGGAGGTCGGCCATCGGGGAACAGCAACAGCCCCAAGGTCAGCACGAGGAAGAACGCAGGGATCCAGCTCCAGATCACAGGGCTCAGCGCGACCGCTGCTCCCGGTGGAAGGTCCGATGGGCTCAAGGCGAAGAGCTCCTGGGAAGTGAGCTCGAGGATCGACGGCGGGGCAATGAGCGCGAAGGCGGCAGCACTGACCATGACGAGCGCAGCGAAGAAGCCGGCCCAGGCGAGAGCCCACACCGCTCCGTTTCGGGCCTGACCGCCGATCGTC
>CAXMPL010000125.1:0-2718 GCA_964195125.1 uncultured Kiloniellales bacterium
CCCACCTGCTTCGCCCAAGAGAGGATGGTGCCCTCGGTGACCGTCTCACCGAGTTGGGGCATGGTGATCGTCACAGCCATCGGTAGTCGTCTCCTTCGTGTGTCAATGCAGTGGACGTCCGGCCAACGCCAACAGGGTCTCCCCGATCGCTTCTGAAACGGTCGGGTGTGCATGGATGTACGCGGCCGCCTCGGCGGGCATGGCCTCCCATCCGACGACATACATCAGTTCATGGATCATCTCACCGGCCACCGGATCGACAACGGTGGCTCCCAGCACGGGACCGTGCTTCTCGGCAACGATCTTGACCGTACCGCCGGTCTCGTCGTGGATGATGGCGCGACCAAGGCCTCGCAGCCCATGGTCGGTCGTTTCCACCTCGTATCCCTGCTCGATCGCCTCCGCCTCGGTGAGCCCGACCGATGCGACCTCGGGGTGTGAGTAGACGATCATCGGAATCGCTTGGTAATTGATGGCATCGGTGGCTCCGGTGGCGATATGAGTTATCGCAGCGATGCCCTCGGCGAAGCCGACATGAGCTAGTTGCGGCGTGTCGTGCACGATGTCGCCGACGGCGTAGATGCGGGGGCTCGACGTCTGCATCGTTGTCCTATCGACGGAGATGAACCCACCGTCGAGCTCGACGGCGGCGGTTTCCAGGCCGACATCAGATGTGACCGGGCTGCGGCCAACGGCAACAAGGACAACGTCGACCTCGACTCCTCCGTCGCCGAAGGGCACGGTTACCGTGGGACCTGAGATTTCAGCGGCTCCGACAGCGGTGGCCGTGTGGATGCTTACTCCCTTGCGTTTCAGCTCCCTGGTCAACGCCTTGGCCGCTTCAGGCTCCATGCCGGGGAGTATCTGGTCTTCCATCTCGAAGAGATGCACCTCGGTGCCGACGTCGGCCAGGAACGAGGCGAACTCGACGCCGATAGCACCGGCGCCGATGATTGCGACGCGACGCGGCTGGTCCACCCAGTCGAGCGCATCGTCGCTGGTGACGATCCGCTCCCCGTCGATGGCATACCCTGGGATCGATCCAGGCACTGATCCGGTGGCAATGATGATGTTGCTGGCCTCAACGACGCTGGTGGTGCCATCCGGCGCAGTGACCTCGACCTGCCCGTCGGCAATGCGGCCGTAACCGTCGATGATGTCGGTTCCGCGGGCCGTCATCAGCCCGGTCAGTCCCTTCACCAAGCGATCGACGATGTCGTTCTTTCTTCGCAACGCCGCTTGCCAATCGAGCTTTGGGTCACCGGCGAGAACCCCGAACGTTTCGGCATTGGCGACAGTCTGGAAGATCTCTGCGGTCTCGAGCCAGGTCTTTGCCGGGATGCAGCCGCGCACCAGGCAGGTTCCGCCAACCGTGTCTTTTTCAATCAGAGCCACGGACAGCCCGAAGTTGTGCGCATAGAGGGCTGCCGCATACCCTCCTGGGCCCCCACCGATAATGACGACGTCGTGCAACCGACCTCCAAGAAGCGACATCGCCAGAATAGCCGAGCGCGAATTGCTGACTCCCCCGCCCTACGATGCCATCACCGTGCAGACCCGCTATCTGATTCTGGCATCGCTGGCGACGGGACTCGCCATTCTCGCCGCCGCCGCCGTCTGGTTCTCGGGGATTTAGGACGGGAACCGGGAACTGACAACTGGTAACTGGCGACTCGGAACCTATATCCCCAGCAGCTCGAATGCGTTGTCGTGCAGCACCTGGCGCTGTAGGTCCTCATCGACCGGCATCCATCCGGCCAGTTGCTCATCCAGGTCGGCTAGAGCCCACCCACTGCCGAACAAACACCTGTCGGGGTCGAGGGGCGAGAGTGCGTCATCGAACAACGCGGTGTATTCGGCAGCGGACGCTCCGATCAGGCTGAGCCACACGTTCGGCTTATGGGAGGCAACCGCTAGCGCCTCTTCGCGCCACAGAGATCCGTTGTGTGCCAATACGATTCGCAGGTCCGGGTACAAGGATGCGACGACATCGACCCATCGGGGATCGCCGTGTGCCAGACGAAGCCCACCACCTCCTGGCAAGCCGCGCCCGAGCCGGGTGACTCCGGTGTGGAACAGCACGATCAAGCCGTGATCAGATGCGTTGCCCCACAACGTGAACGTTGACCGATCGGCGGGATCGAACGCCTGCGCCACCGGGTCGAGGGCCAGCCCGGCAAGCCCGTTGCGCGCCGCGACGTGGATGCCGGCGACGGCTTTGGCTCCGCGAGCAGGGTCTACAGAACCGAACCCGACAAACACTTCCGGGTGGGCTGCGACGATTGCGGCGACATCGTCGCTCGAGAATGGCCGGTAGCGGGTGGTTGACTCGGTGTCCAGGCCGAGGATAACCGCCCTGCCCTCGCGTTGCCGATAGTGGTCGGCCACGTCATCGATGCCGAGCGCATCGAGCCCGACGTCGAACGGCGCCACTGGCCCATCGATGAATTCCTTTACCGGCGGATGAACGTGGAAGTCGATGAATGGCTTCAAGACTTGCGGAACCCCCGGTTCCTCGCCTCGGCAACGGTATCCGGGCTGAACGATTGGAGCCCTTTGGTCGCCACCAGGTCATCGGACGCCACACGCGATTCGAGGCGCTCGAACTCATCGGCCTCGTCGCAATCGAACAGCGCCATATCGTCGCGCGTTCCGATAAAGCGATGCTCGGCGAATGCGGGGAGTCGTGGCATCGATGCGACCATAGCCCCTGCTCAC
>CAXMPL010000126.1:0-29002 GCA_964195125.1 uncultured Kiloniellales bacterium
CGTTTGCCCTCGCCGGGTCGACCGTCGCATCTGCCCAACTGGGGGCGGCCAGTGACCAGCCCGACACCATCAACGACCGGGTTACCGATGAGGTTCCCGATGGACCCTTCGACCGTCCGACAGACCGGCCGACAGACCGGCCGACGGACCGGCCGACGGACCGGCCGAGGCCAACGGATGATGCCAAGGACCGCATCTCCGATCGGCCAACCGACAAGCCAGAAGATCGTCCGAACGACCGGGTCACGGATCGACCGACCGACCTGCGGCGACCGCATCGCTGTGATGAACCAATCGATCGGACCGTCGACTGCAGGCCACACGACCACTGGCACCGCGCCCTCTGGGAGCGATGCTGGCAATGGGTCCAAGAGCACGACGGCGTCCGGATCGACGACCACCGTCGTGTGTGGTGGGGCCTGTGCCACCGGCTGCTGTGGAACCACACCCATCCGGAGTGACCCAACCGGTAGATCGCCGATAGGGTCGGCTCCGTGACCCGAGCCAGAGATGCCTTGGACGAGCATGTGGACGGTGTCCGCACCCGCTCCGAAGAGGCATTCTCGGCCGTCTATGCCCTGATGGCCAAAGGCCTGGCCTCTTATGCAAACGGGATGCTGCGAGACCGCCTGGCGGCGGAAGACTCGGTGCAGCAGGCCTTCTTGGAACTGGCCAGAGCAGCCCCGAACCTGCGCGGTGACGGCCGATCGCTGCGTGCCTGGCTCTATCGCAGTGTTCGCTACTCGTGCCTCGACGAGATCCGCCGACGGGAACGGCGGCCGGAAGTCGTCACCGATCAGGTCCCTGACGCCGGGTACCGCGACGAGATCCACCTCCCAGACCCCGCACTGCAAGCAGCGCTTTTGGCCCTGTCCGAGCGACAGCGCAGCCTGCTCGTCCTCCGCCACGTCGTCGGTCTGTCAGGTGCACAGGTAGCCAAGGCCATGGAAACCAACCGGACGGCGGTGTATGCGGCCACGGCGCGCGCCGAGCGCAGGCTTCGACAGCTGCTCGAGGGCGTCGAATCTGAGCATGTTGCGGCGTCGGTATCAGTAGAACGCGAGGTGCTTGATGAGCGTTGACATCAGAGATCGCCTGGCCGATCTGGAAATAGAGATCGCCCCGGATACGGCGCAAAGGCATCGCGCCGCCATCGAGGCCGAACTCAAGTCTCCATCCCCGATCCCAGTGCGCCGTATGCGAAGACGGCGCCGGCCGACCGTGATCCTCGCCATTGTCGCTCTCGTCGTGCTCACCGCGGCGGGAGCCCTCGCCGCCGAGACAGCGGTCCAGGGCGAGCCGCTGTACCCGGTCAAACAGGTCACAGAGTGGGCGCGGACGTGGATCGACGCCACCGTTCCAGCGGACCACCGGATCGAGGAATTGGATCGTATGATCGACCGGCGGGCCAACCAAGAGGAGATCACCGACCAGCTGCAGCGGGCAGAAGATGCCGTCGCCGACGTCGCGGACAGAGATGCGGTTCTGGTTGATCGACTCGACCGGGCCAGGGACCGCATAGTGGACGTGGAGGCGGACGCACCGAACTCGGACCAGCCGGTGGTCGACGACCCGCCGCAGTCCGACGGCACGGATCGTCCGCCCGAATCCACGCTGCCCCCAACCGAACGCCCGGGTGACGGCGATGAGAGCGAGCAGGACGGACAAGGCGACGCGCTCGAAGGAGGGGAGGGGGACCTGGGCCTTCCGGCTGCGCTCCCTCCATTGTGTCGTGGGGCTGCGGCTTCGATCGAACGCGGCGAAACGATTCCAAGGTGGGTCTTGCGCGCCTGCCGTGACTACCTTCCTCAGCGCGGCGACCGCGCTTAGGACTCTCCATGAGCCCTCCGCCGCTTAGGGAAAGTGTCGGTCGCTAGCCTGCGACGCGGAAGGGCCCCGCGGCGGGAAGGACCGCGGGACCCGAAATCAGTACTGAGTAACGAGTACCAAGTACCAAGTAATCGCTAGATGCCGAACCCCGTAGGCGCGGCGGCACCGGACTCCGTCTCACCTTTCTTGGCGTGCAATTCCTCGCGGAGCTGGGACAGCTCATCTGCGGTCAACTGACCGTCATCGAGATACTCCGCCGCAGGACCATTGGCGTCCTTCAACGGATGGTCGTCAGGAAGCGCAGCGATCTCGGCGGCGTCGATGACACCGTCCTCGAGCAGGGCACCCAAACGGAACCCACGCCTGAATCCGCGCTCGAATCGATCCGGGTTCTCCTCGCGCCACTGCTCTCTTTGCTCACGGAGCTCCTCGCCCTTGGCTCGCAGAGCCGCAGCAACCGCATCGGCTTGGCCTTGATCGATGACCCCGTCGGCGACAAGGCCGGACAGCACCTCGTCGAGGACCTCTCCGCGGCCTGGGTGGTCGGGTCGCTCCACAGCTGAGTCCTCGGACGGAGCCTCCTGTGCCGACACCTGGTTGCCGGCAATGGCCGTGGCGACAAACGCCCCGGCCACGAGTACGCCCGCTGCGATCGCAGCGGTCAGCGTTTTTCTCATTTCGCACTCCTCTCAATGTGCTCATGCCAGTATCGGTGACCAGCATGACGCCAGCCTGAGCGGGACATGAGAAGAGGCTGAGAAGCCCGTGCGCGCTCTCAGCCGCCGGCGACGGGGATCGTGAAGCCGACCACGGCCCCACCGTCGGGCGCAGCCTCGACGAAGACCTCCCCGCCGTGATCCTCGGCGACCTGCTTCACGATGGAAAGACCCAACCCGGAACCCGGGTACGACCTAGCGATAGTCGACCTATAGAACCGATCGAAGACTGCATCGCGCTCCGCAACCGGGATACCAGGGCCACGATCGCGCACAGCAAGCCGACCGTCGGCAACGGTCACATCGATCGCCTTGCCGGCCCCGTTCCACTTGAGCGCATTTTTGAGGAGGTTGTCGATGGCCCGCTCCAGCGCTGGAGCACGGCCCATCACTGGAGAGGCGTCGGCGTCCAGGCGAATCTCGCCCTCTCCGTGGCGACGGGCACGCACAACTGACACCTCCGCAACCTCACCGAGCTCTAGTCGCTCGATGGGGAGCTCGGCGTAGCGATCGGATGCGAGGTCGACGATCTCGGTTACCAGCGCGGAGAGGTCGATCACCTCCGCCTGCGCCGCAGAAACCAGCTCTTCGCGTAGCTCGTCGGTCAGTTGGTCCGTCTTGGCCAGGACCTCGATGTTGGTGCGCAATGCGGTGAGCGGAGTCTTGAGCTCGTGGCCGGCATCGCGCACCAGACGACGCTGTTGCGCCCGCGACTCATCGAGCGCAGCCAGCATGGCGTTGAAGCTTCGCGCCAGCCTTCCCACCTCGTCGTTAGATTCGATGTCGATCCGCTCGCCGAGATCTCTGGTCTGGGCGACGTGCTCTGCGGCACTGGTGAGATCGTCGATCGGTTTCAGGGCGCTCCTGGCAACCAGGAGCCCGATCACCCCGGCAAGCAGAGCGCCGACGACCCCGACGGTCCCCAGAATGGCGGCCAGCCCGGACAGGGTGGCGTCCACCTCGGTCAGCGGGCGGGCGATCTGCAGCACACCCAGCTGCCCGGCGTCGATCGCTGCCATCCTCACGTGGACATCGTCGACCGTCTCATCGCTCAGCACGGGACCGCCAGCCACGGCCTCCTTGGCCACCCCCGGCAGGGTGGGCTGATCTACGGGTATCACCACCCCGCCGTTTGGTAGGTTCAGTTGGTAATAGACGACATCGAAATCGGACGGTCTTCCGCCGAGGATCGCAGTGATCGACGCCCTGAAGGGGCGATTCTGCTCGATCGTCTCGATCGCCATGGCACGCCGTAGCA
This sequence comes from uncultured Kiloniellales bacterium, assembly GCA_964195125.1. Classification (GTDB taxonomy): domain Bacteria; phylum Actinomycetota; class Acidimicrobiia; order Spongiisociales; family UBA5794; genus JACZST01. The sequence continues at coordinate 3,805 of CAXMPL010000126.1, forward strand.
ACGCTGTGTCCACCTCGCCGCGTAGCTCTGCTCGCGCCGCGAAATAGGCGGCCGCGGATACGACGATGATGGCGACGGCAACCGCAACCGCAGCTACCGTTGCGATTCTCCCTCGCAGACTCACTCGTCGTCCCTGAGGACGTATCCAACGCCGCGCACCGTGTGGATCACCCGGGACCGACCCCCGTTCTCGGTCTTGCGGCGCAGATAGCCGACGTAGACGTCGAGCGAGTTCGACGAGGTCTCGAAGTCGAACCCCCACACGTCCTCGTACAGCTGCGCTCTCGACACCACCTTCCCGGCATCTCGCATCAGCGTTTCGAGAAGATCGAACTCGGTCTTGGTCAAAGGGAGTTGCTCGTCGGCTCTGCTCACCTGGCGCGTCCCCAGGTTCATCTCGATCCCTGCTCCGGTGAGCACATCGGTGACGTCGCCTTGTGATCTCCGCAACAGCGCGCGGAGCCGAGCCAGCAGCTCTTCAAGAGCGAACGGTTTCGTCAGGTAGTCGTCGGCTCCTGCATCCAGGCCATCAACCCGATCGCCGATCTCCCCCAGGGCCGTCAGCATCAAGATCGGCGTGGTGTAGCCGTGCGCCCTGAGGCGACGCGCCGTCTCCAGCCCGTCGACGAAAGGCATCATCACGTCGAGGATGATGGCTTCCGGCTCTTGCTCCTCCACCATCGCCAGCGCCTTGCCACCGTCGGAGGCGGTTTCGACCTCATAGCCCTCGAAGGAAAGCGCTCGCGTCAGGGCCGCTCTCACATCCGGGTCGTCTTCTGCAATGAGCACTCTGTCCACGGAATCCTCCTAGAGGAACGATACGGCTCTTTACGGCAACCACGATGAAGACCTGATGAGAATCCATCTTGTGCCAATTCGACATGGCCGCTGCGGGCGGCTCAATGAAGCCACATAGGCGCTCGAGTAAAACGTCGGAGCTCCGGGCGCGGTTCGGCTTTGCTTGCGAGATGGGACCATGGACAGCTCGGCTACCGTCCCGCCCCGATGACCGAAGATCGGGTTCGCTCTGCAGACCAGGAAACGGCGGTAACAAAGCGCCCCCACCGTCCCTGGTGGCACCAGGTCCTCTCGTTCGGCCTCACCGTGGCGGTGTTGGTCATCGTCTTCGGCTTCGTCATCCCCCAACTCGCTGACTACCGGGAGGTTCTCGACCGCATCCAGACGCTCGAACCGCTGCAATGGTTCGTTCTGGCCGTGCTCGCATTGTGGTTCCTCTCCGCATACGTGTTCGTTTTCATGGCGACGCTGCCCACCCTCGGCTTCGGCGAGGGCTTCGTGGTGCAGACCACCGGCACCGCTATCAACAACTCGGTTCCCGCAGGCGGCGCCATCGCCCTGCCACTGCAGTACGCCATGTTCCTGTCGTGGGGGTTCACCCCGGGAGCGGTCACCGGCGCCATCGCGACGGCGGGAGTGTGGGACCAGCTGACCCGCATGGCCCTCCCGGTATTAGCCGTAGGGGCCATCGCGCTCAGCGGGGATGCCTTCTGGTGGATGTGGCTGGTATCGCTTATCGGCGTTGTGATCGTGGTGGCCGTGGTGTGGATCCTCGCCATCGTGCTTCGGTCCGAAAAGGCGGCGCGATGGGTCGGAGGGATCCTCGACACCGTCGCCAACACCGTGCTCGGCTGGACCGGCAGCGGTCCTGTGGACATGGTGGCTGCCAGCCTCCAGTTCCGGGTCAACGTGACCTCCGTGGCCAGCAGAAGGTGGAAGGTCATCACGCTGGCGACGGTGATGAACCACGCGTCGATGACGGTCCTGTTCCTCGCCTCGCTGCGAGCCGTCGGCGTCGGCGAGGACGAGGTGTCTACGGCATGGGTGGTCCTATCGGTGTCGCTTGGCCGACTGCTGGTAGCGATACCGATCAGCCCGGGCGGGCTCGGCCTCGTCGACCTCGGCTTCATCGGCCTACTCACCCTCGGCTGGGGACCCGGCGCCGACCCGGCACTTCTCTCCGCAGGAGTACTGCTATTTCGGGCCCTGTCATTCATCCCGCCGGTCCTGGCCGGACTTGGCTCGTGGGTGTTTTGGCGATCGAACCGGTCATGGCGCCAGCCCTGGCAAACCGTCAGAAGAGGCGAAGCAGCTAGGCCGAGTAGCCCAGTAGCCAAGTAGATCAGTGGGAATTCGTAATACGTAATACGGTCGCGAGGCGCAGCCGAGCGACTAAAAGATCGATGCTCCGATGATCGAGACGCCGAATTGCAGCAGCACCCACAGGAGCCAGCCCCCAATCGCGCTCCCAATGGCTCGCCGGGTATCGAAGTCGAGACCCTGCCGGATCGCAATCACCGATGCCGCCAAGGTCCAGATACCGGCGACCGGACCGAGCAAAGGCACGACGGCGATGACTCGGGGAGCCTGGGCGTATCCGAGCACTCGCAGCATTTCACCGAAATCGGTCGTGCCGCGAAACACCCTGGTTCCTATCACCGTCGTGGTCGCCGCCCATACGATCCAGCCGATCACGGCAACCACCATGTTGGTGGCGATGACGCCCAGCAACCCGCCCTGGCTCGATGTTGTCAGCGAGCCAAATCCGAACCAGCCACGGATTGCCTCCCACAGTCCCGCTCCGACAACGTCGCCGAAGCCGATCCATGCCCCGACGGCAGCGAACATGTTGGCGATGAGCACAACGGCGAACGCCTCGCGGTTGAGCGAACGGTCGTGCTCTGCAATGTCGAAGAAATCGGAATCGAGAGCAGCGGCCCGGAACATGCGCCTGAACATGGGGCCGGGAACGATAAGCCACAGCAGATCAGTAGCGAAGTAGCGCAGTAGCGAAGGCAGAGACTGATCTACCGATCTACCGATCTACTGACCGCGCTCTCAATTAGCATCGCCGCCGATGATCAACATCTCCCGCCGGGCCGGACTCGAGGGAGCCGCCGAGGCCTCGGGGCCGACGGTGGTAATCGACACGTTCCGAGCCTTTTCCACGACCGCGTACCTACTTGATGCAGGGGTCAGCCGGCTGGTTTTGACCGATGGGTTGGACGAAGCGCGACGCATCGCCGCATCCCTCGACCATGCTCTGTTGTGCGGTGAGGAGGGCAGCCGACCCCCAGACGATTTCGACCTTGGTAACTCACCGACCGAGGTTCTACAGCGCACCGATTTGCCAGGGCGAACCGTGGTGATGCGAACCTCGGCGGGAACGCGATGCGTGGCCGCAGCCGTTGCCGGAGGCGCCGGCCCCGTCTATGCAGCGAGCCTTGTCGTTGCCGGGTCCACTGCATCGGCGCTGGCCGACGAGCCCACCGTCACACTGGTGTCCTCCGGCGGATCTGTGACCGTGCCGCACGATGAGGACGACCACACCGGAGACCTCATCGCCAGGATGGTGAGCGGGCACACGCCGCACTACGCCGCTGTCGTCGACGCGGTGAGGGCGGGCACCGGTACCGCTCGGCTCCGTGCCACGCCGTGGATTGATGACCGCGACATCGACCACTGCCTCGTGGTGGACAAGTTCGATTTCGTCATGGAGGCGGCCGTGTCAGACGGGTTATTGACATTGACCCCTAACTAGTCACTTTGGACGAGAGCGCGGTGCGAATCGCTCAGGTGCCGTCGGGGTGCTGCCGATACAGGGCGTATGGCTTGGCTGAAGAAGAAGCGCGAGGAACGTGATTCCAGGAAGAACCGGGCACGGCACGCCGAGGTCACCTCGAGCAGGCTGAGTCAGGTATTTGCCTCGACCAACGGTGTGGAGGATGAAGATCCCGAAGAGGTCGAGGCCCGCATCAGGAACATGTTCTACGGGTCGACACGCGAATAGCGATTCGAGCGCAGACGCACAACGGAAGGCGCCGTCCGTTGATTGGCTACCCGTCCACGGCCTCATCCGGTCGGTAGAACACCATCATTTGGCCCAGCGCCCCTAGGAAGCCAAACACGCCGATTGCAAAGCCCACCCAACCATCGAGGTTGTCGGCGAGCCCGATCTCCGCATCGATCGAGATGTCACCAGGACCGGCGATGGCTATGGCGAACGCTGCGGCAATCAAAACGAACACATATTCCCAACCCTCATCCGGTCGAGCCGTGATCCAGAACCCGGCGGCGCGATGCACCGAGAAGAAGGCCACGGTCAGGATGCCGATCACTCCTGCGGCCGCCAGCGAGGTGAGAGCGCCGGCGATCAGCAGAACACCGACACCGATCTCGGTCGCCGAAGACAGGAACCACTGGAGCATGGGCTGACGGAACCCGATGCTCCCGAACCAGTTCGAAGTTTTCTCCCTACCTCTGGCGTGTTTCACGCCGTGGGCGAGCAGTATCAGGCCCACCACCACCCTGATGATCAGTAGGCCGATGTCAATACTCACAGATCGCCTCCCGATAGCCTCGCAGGAACCAACGCAACGAGAGCCTTTCCTATTGCTGCCATATTGAATCTACCCGAGCATTTACCAGCTTGGAGGTCAGTTTGACTCGTTAACCTGGTGACAGGCACGGCTAGGCGAAAGGGCTGTCGATGGAGCTGGGATCAGCGGACCTCGACGGGCGGACCTTCGACATAAGGCGCAAGGGCTATGACCGGGCGCAGGTGATCCTATTCCTCCACCACGCGGCGGCGGCGATGGAGAATCTCGAGGCCTCTGCGAAGAGCGGCCAGTTGCGGGTCGAGCAGCTCGAGCGAGAAATGCGCGACATCCATGTCAGCGCCGCTAACGGTTTTCACCAGGCTGTCGCCTCACACGTCATGCGATCCGAAGCCGCTGATCGCGGCGCCCGAGCCGCTGGGGCCACAGAACAGGCGAACACCGAGGCCGCCCGGATCGGCGCCGATGTCGAGGAGCACGAGCGACGGCTGCGCAATGAGGCGGAAGCATTGTTGCGAGCCGCCCTCGCCACCGCGGCGACGATCGAGGCGGAACAGCAGCAGCTGGAGGCGACAGCCGACGCGGAACGCCAAGCTCTGCTCGGCGAGGCGCAGGCGGAGGCCGATCTCATCGTTGATGAAGCCAAGATTGCGGCCGGGGCAGCGCGGACCGAGGCTCAGCGCTTCGCCCAGGAGCTGCGCGAGCTGACCGCCGCTGAGACCATCGAGCTCGTCTCCTACGCCAAGGCCATGGCGGCCGCCATCCTTGAGGGTGCCGAGCCCGATGACGTGACCATCTCGGTCGATGACGACAAGGTGGCCATCGAACTCCGCGATACGAGCCCGGTGACAGAGAAGGAGGAGCCCTTTACGGAGGGGCTCGGCGGGGTACGGCCGTCGCGCTATGAGGCCCGATCAGCCAACCTCCCTCGCATCGGTGACGAGGGCGCCACGTCTGCGATCGATTCCATGGAATCGCTGAGGGAAACGGCCGCCGGCCACCGGCCATCGGCCACAACTGACGATTAGAGGCCGGAGCCCCAAGAGCCGGGAACCTACGAAAAGTGCGTTTTCGGTCGCGCTTCGAGTTCGCCGTCGACGCGAATGTCCACCTTTTCGTTGTAGAACGACAGGTATCCGGCAATTTGCATCGACTCCGGGAACGGGATGGGATAGCTCCACACGATGTCCTCAGCGAAACCGTCGTCTTTCTTGACATGCCAGTACTCGGCAGTGCCCTTGTACGGACAGGCCGTGTGTGTATCTGACGGGACGAGCAGGTCGAGCCTGACGTCGGTCTTGGGGAGGTAGTAGCGCACCGGGAGCCCGGTCTCGAACAACAATCGCGGCTGATACGAGTCGGCCACCTTCACCCCGTCGATCATCACCTCGATGTGCCGCGACGATTGGAGGATGTCGATTCGGGTGTGCGGGTCGCGGGCGTGAACGAAAACCTCGACATCTTCCTCGAACCAATGCGTCATCGCCGCCCAGCGGAACGATACGAAACCAGCGAGGTCATCGATGGCGGCGCCGTCCCAGACCCGGGCTGCACCCTCGGCCTCCTGCTCACCTGCCTTGATCGTATGTACCGAGGCCGTGCCCCGGCTTGGTGATCGATAGGACTCGCCGGAGGCGACGAGCAGCTCCATGCGAACATCTGCCGCAGGGAAGTAGTAGGTCGGGTAGTACGGCAACTCCCAGACGTACTTGGCGTTCGTCGAATCGGCGATGACCTCACTACCGAGCAACGCCCTGATCCGCTTCTGGCCGTCCTCGACTCTTACCCTGCCGCGCTTGGTGTCGGTCACCTCGGTTCTCCTTTCGATCGCTTCTCGATCAACCGGAACAAGGCCACAGAGATTCCGAGGAGAAGGACCTGAGGCTCTCAGGTGACCCCTTCGATCACGAAGCCGTAGATGGCATCAACGAGAGCGCCGCGGTCGATGCGACCGGACAGGCGGTACCACCGCTCAATGGCGTTGAGGATGGAGAGGACGAAGATGGAGCTGATCACGACATCGACATCGGATCGGAACGACCCGTCGGCGCAGCCTTCCTGGAGCACCGCCCGGAACGAGGCTTCATAGTGGTCACGAGCCGCGATGACGGCGGCTCGCCGGTCGTCGTCGAGCGCTGCTGCTTCGTTGAGGTAGGTCCGCACTTCCGAGCGATGATCGAGCACCACATCGATATGCCCAGCGATGAGAGCTCGCAGGCGATCCGGAGCGGTACCGCCGCTGGCCAATGCCGTATCGGCGGCGTCTTGGAAGAATCGGGCCCCCCGGTTGACCACCTCGACAAGCAGCGCCTGCTTGCCGTCGACATGTGAGTACAGCGACGATCCGAGCAGGCCAAGCTCGTTGCCGAGGTCGCGCATCGAGGTGCCGTGATAGCCGCGCTCGGCGAAGAGTCGACCGGCAGCGACGACGACGTCTTCTTTGGTGTTCACAGGTCGTAGGTGAGTTCGACGGTCTCCGACACCGGGTGCGACTGACAGGTGAGGACCTGCCCGGTAGCGACCTCGCTGTCGCTGAGCGCCCAGTTCCGATCCATCCGCACCTCACCTTCTGTCACCACAGCCCGACATGAAGCGCAGGCGCCGCTTCGGCACGAGAAGGGAGCGTCGGGGCGAGCGGAGAGAGCATGATCGAGGATCGGCAATCCATCGGGGTCGATCACCAGCGTCGACGTTCTTCCGTTGAGAGTGAATCGCACCGTCGACCCTTCTGGATCGTCGGCAGGGATTTCGGCGCGGACCTCGTCACCTGCGTAGAAAAGCTCGTCGTGGATGTCGGCCTCGTCCACTCCCCTCGCCGCCACCGCCTTACGCGCCGCCTCCACCATGCCGGACGGCCCGCACAGATACCAACCATCAATCGAGTCGGCGTCGATGACGGTGGAGAACAACTCGTCCAGCTTGGCGACGTCGATGCGCCCGTCGTACAGGGGTATGGCGCTCGTCTCTCGGCTGAGGACATGCATGAGCACAAGGCGGCTCGGGTAACGATCCTTGAGAGCGCCAAGCTCGTCGAGGAACATGACCGACATCGAGTCGCGGTTGCCGAAGACGACTGTGAACTGGCTCTTCGGCTCATCCTCCAGAACGGTGGCGATCATCGACATGATTGGCGTGATCCCGCTGCCAGCGGCGATCGCTAGATAGCGCCTGGCATGTCCCGGTGCGGTAGTGATGGTGAAGTCACCGACGGGCAAGGTGACGTCGAGCCGGTCACCGGCTGTCAACTCTGTGTTGGCGAAGGTCGAGAACGCGCCACCGGCGAGTCGTTTGACGGCGACCCGGAGCTCACCCGAGTTGGCGCTGGTGCAAATCGAGTAACTGCGTCGCACGTCCTCGCCATCGACCACACCGCGCACGATGACGTGCTGACCCGGAACGAAGCGGTAGGCGTCGCGCAACTCCGATGGCACTGCAAACCGGATCGCCACCGAGGCGTCGGTCAGCCGGTCGACGGATCCAACCTCGAGAGTGTGGAACTCAGCAGCCATTGAGAAGTCGAGAGTCGCGAGTCGCGAGTCGAGAGCCAGACTGGCGACAGCTGGCGGCGTGCGATTCGGGACTCGTAACTCGGGACTCGCGACTCGTGACTCGCTTCATATTGCTTTGAAGTGGTCGAACGGCTCGCTGCATTCGCTACACACCATCAGGGCCTTGCAGGCGGTCGACCCGAACGGCGACACCAGCGTCGTCTCTGTCGCCGCGCACTGCGGGCACACCACCGGCTCCGCATCTGTTCCGGCCGGCCCCGGGGGTGCGATGCCGTATTCGTTCAGCCTGTGCCGGGCGTCGTCGCTCATCCAGTCGGTCGTCCATGCCGGGCTGAACACGGTATTGACCGCAACCCGGTCATAACCGGCGGCGTTCAGCACCGTGACGATGTCTTCTGCGATCACCCCGAGCGCCGGGCACCCCGAATACGTCGGAGTGATGGTGACGGTGACCGCACCATCCCCGGCAACGATGACATCGCGCAGAACCCCAAGGTCGCCGATGGTCAGAACCGGAATCTCGGGATCAACCACCGCAGCAACGAGATCCTCGATCCGGATGGGCAGTGTCTGGGTCGTCACCATTGGAGCTTCGGATACGTCCGTTGCATCCACTGCATCTCTGCGAGGAGGTGGCCGAGGTACTCGCTGTGCAGCCCGTTACGTCCGCCGGAGGCCTGGTACGGATCGTCGGGACGCAGCAGCGTCGCTTCGGCGAGGACCTCGTCGACCGTGGCATCCCACGCCTCACGCAGGGTCGTCGGGTCCACCCCCACTCCCTCGGCAGCCATCTGCCGGTCGAGGTCATCGGCCTCGAACAGCTCGCCGGTGAATCGCCACATCGAATCGATGGCATCCTGCATCCGGCGGTGCGACTCGTCGGTGCCGTCTCCGAGGCGCACCACCCAGCTCGCCGTATGTCTGAGGTGATAGCGCGCCTCCTTCAGCGCCTTGGCGGCGATGCCGGCGAGCCGATCGTCGCTCGATCGCGCGAGGGCTTCCCACAGTTCGAGCTGATAGGCATCGAACAGGAACTGGCGGGCGATCAACTCACCAAAACCCTCGTGTGGCTGCTCGACGAGCAGGGTGTTGGTGAACTGGCGCTCGGTGCGCCAGAAGGCGAAGTCATCCTCGGTGCGGCCCGCTCCCTCGACCTCGGCGGCATAGGTGTACACGTGTTGGGCGATCCCGATATGGTCGAGCCCGATGTTGGCTATCGCCAGATCCTCTTCGAGATCGGGGGCGCTGGCGATGTATTCGGAGAGCCGCTGCCCGAGCACCACGTTGTCGTCTGCGAGACGCACCAGATAGGTCATCAACGGGGCGGCGGTCGCTTTGATCGTCACATCTGCCCCACTTCGTCTGGGATGTCGTAGAAGGTGGGGTGGCGGTAGGGCCGGTCCTCGAACGGCTCGAACATGGCCTCCGAATCGTCGGAAGCGTGGATCGCAGCGGATGGCACAACCCAGACGCTGATGCCCTCGGCGCGCCTCGTGTAGGCGTCTCTGGCGTTCTGCACTGCGGCCTCGGCATCCGGAGCATGCAACGATCCGGCGTGGCTGTGGTTGAGGCCCCGCTTGGGGCGTACGAACACCTCCCACAACGGCCAACCGTGCTCTTCGTGGTGGCCGGTCGGGTCTTCGGTCTGCTCACCGGGGATCTCTGGGACTTCGTACGTCACGCCGTTCTCCTCAGGCTGACCTTCTCGGCGTAGGCGGCAGCGGCCTCCCTCACCCAGGCGCCTTCCTCCCATGCGCGCACCTTGGCAGCGATGCGCTCCCGGCTGAGGCGCCCATCACCTTTGACCACGGCCCAGAACTCGTCCCAGTCGATGTCCCCGATCATCCAGTGGCCGCTTCCCTCGTCGTAGGTGAGGTCGGGGTCGGGGAAGGTCACCCCGAGGTGCTCACCCTGGGGGACGGTCTGATCGACGAATTGCTGGCGGAGCTCGTCGTTGGTCACTCGTTTGATCTTCCACTCCATCGACTGCTCGGTGTGGGTGGACTCAACGTCTGGGGGCCCGAACATCATCAACGATGGCCACCACCAACGGTCTATGGCATCTTGCATCATCGCCCGCTGGGCCTCGCTCCCCCGCGACAGCGCAAGCAGAATCGAATAACCCTGCCGCGCATGAAAGCTCTCCTCCTTGCAGATCCTCACCATCGCCCGTGCGTAAGGACCGTAGGACGTCGACTGCAGCGCAATCTGGTTGACGATGGCAGCCCCGTCGACCAGCCAGCCGATGGCCCCGATGTCGGCCCAGCTCAGCGTGGGGTAGTTGAAGATCGATGAGTACTTCTGCTGCCCGGTGTGCAGGAGGTGTTGCAGCTCGTCTCGAGAGACGCCGAGGGTCTCTGCTGCGGAATAGAGGTATAGGCCGTGACCGGCTTCGTCCTGCACCTTCGCCATCAAGATGATCTTGCGCATCAAGGTCGGGGCCCTGGTGATCCAGTTGCCCTCGGGCTGCATCCCGATGATCTCCGAGTGGGCGTGCTGGGCGATCTGGCGAATCAGGGTCTTGCGATAACCGTCCGGCATCCAATCACGCGGCTCGACCTTGTCGTCTGCTGCGATCGTCTCCAGGAATCGATCCTCGCCGGTCATGGCCGCTCCTCCACTAGGTGAGTGACAGTGTACTAACGAACGTTCGTTCGTGCAACGGCGTTGGAGAACTCACGACTTGCGACTTGCGACTTGCGACTTGCGACTCGACTATCCCGCCAGTGCCTGGATCTGGCGGATGGCCACCGTCACCGCCGCGGTATCGGAAACACCGTCACGCCGCATCAGCCGCATCAGCCGGGTCAGACGTCCCTCCTCCTCGAGGTGGGCTGAGATGAAGGCATCGACGGCGGCGTCGGCGGCGGCGTCGGGTGACTCCGCGAAAATGTGCTCCACAATCTGACGCCGAAGCTCCATCAGGTCATAGGCAAGGCTGAGCCGGGCCCAACGCTGCCACCTGGTATCGGCAGGTAGCTCGGCGAGCTGACGCTCCAACCAATCGATGTGGAAGGACTGGCCTGCCCTGAAGAAGGCCTTGGCAACGTCGAGCACGGGACGGCCGGTGGCGGCGGCCACGTCCACGATGCCGGTGCCGTGCACCAGCTCGTCTTGGTAGGCATGCCGGTAGGCAAGCTCGGGCGGCGCCCCGTCGTCGACCAGCACTTGAGCAGCCTCGTTGTTCTTGGCCTGCCAGCGCTTGGGACCGATCGATTGAATCTCGCCTGACAGCTCGGCGAACCCTTTTCCATACATCTCGATCAGCTCGCTCGAAGTCGCATCTGAGGACTGGGCTACGAACACCCTGGTAATGGTCTCGACCAGGTCGTCGATGCCGCCAAGCATCTCTCGTTGCAGGGCAGGGTCGAGGGAACCGGCGAGCTCTTCGATCGCAGACCAGCGTTGACCCGCCAACGTGACCTCTCTCGCAATGCGGTAGGCGCGTACGATCCGCGCCGGGCTCGCCCCGGTCTCGGCGCCGAGGCGAGACACAAACGTCGATCCTTGCGAGTTGAGCACCTGGTTGGCGACGACCGTCGATATCAACTCGCGATGCAGCGGATGTTCGTCGACATACGCATCGAACCTGTCGACGATCGGCTCTGGGAAATATTCGCGAACGTCCCCAAAGAAGTCGGCTGAGTCGGGCACGTCTGAGTTGAGGAGGTCTTCGGTTAGCTGCTGCTTCGCATATGCCATGATCACCGCGATCTCGGGCCGCGCCATCGAGCCGCCATCACGCGAGCGTTCGACCATCGTCTCGGTCGACGGCAGGCCCTCGATTTCGCGATCAAGGCCTCCGTCCTCCTCCAACACCACCATCAGGTCCTCGTACTCGTCGATCCTGGTTACAGACGCCGCTGCCTCCTGGGCAATGATCTGGGCCTGGAGGAAGTTGTCGTAGACGATGGCCTCGACCACGTGACCGGCAACCGACTGTATGAGGTCGTTCCGGTCGTCGCGACTCAGGCTGCCATCGAGCTCGGCGAGGCGCAGCAGCACCTTGATGTTGACCTCACGGTCCGAGCCGTGCACCCCGCCGCTGTTGTCGAGAAAGTCGGTGAAGATCCTCCCGCCGGACCGGGCGAACTCGATGCGACCGGCCTGCGTGAAACCGAGGTTGCCACCCTCGCCGACGACCAGGGCCCGCAACTCGCTTCCGTTGACTCGGATGCCGTCGTTGGCGCGATCTTGGGCCTCCGCCTGACTCTCCGTTGTTGCCTTGACGAAGGTACCGACGCCACCGTTCCATATCAGGTCGGTCGGTGCCTTCAACACCCTGGAGATCAGCTCGTTCGGCGTCAGCACCCCGGCTCGGATCCCGAATCTCTCGCTCATCTCCTCGGTCACATCCACACGCTTGGCTGCACGCGAGAACACCCCGCCCCCGCTGGAGATCAGCGACCTGTCGTAGTCCGCCCAGGATGAGGCGCCCATCGCCACCAGCCGGGACCGCTCGTCGTGGGAGCGAGCCGGGTCCGGGTTGGGGTCGATGAACACGTGCCGGTGATCGAAAGCGGCAATGAGTCGAATCGACCGGGAGAGCAACATCCCGTTTCCGAAAACGTCGCCGGACATGTCGCCGATCCCGACCACGGTGATCGGATCAGCATCGACGTCGATGCCGCGCTCCACAAAGTGGCGGCGCACGGACTCCCAGGCTCCCCGGGCGGTGATGCCGAGGCCCTTGTGGTCGTAGCCAGTAGAACCCCCGGAGGCGAACGCATCGTCGAGCCAGAACCCGTATTCGGCGGAGATGGCATTGGCAGTGTCGGAGAACCTGGCGGTTCCCTTGTCGGCGGCAACCACGAGATACGGGTCCCCGGCGTCGTGGGTCCTGACACCCTTCGGTCGCCGGACGACGCCATCGACCAGGTTGTCGGTGAGATCGAGAAGACCGCGGACAAATGTCTCGTACCCCGCCCTGACCTCGTCGGGGGTTGGGCCACCGGGGTCGGCGAAGCGCCGCATGACAAACCCACCCTTTGCCCCCGTGGGCACGATGACCACGTTCTTGGTCATCTGCGCCTTCATCAAACCGAGTACTTCTGTGCGGTAGTCCTCTCGGCGGGTCGACCATCGAATTCCTCCCCGAGCCACCCGCCCGCCGCGCAGGTGGATACCGCCGACGTCTCTGGCGAAGACGAAGATCTCGAACAGGGGATGCGGCTCGGGTACGTCTGGAACCGCCTCCGACAGGAACTTGAACGCAAGCGATCCGGCATCGATGAAGGCATTGGTTCGCAGCGTTGCGTCGATGAGCCCCAGGAAACCGCGCAAGATCGAATCCTGGTCGAGCGATTCGACCTCGTCGAACTCGTCGATGATGCGCAGCCGCAGCTCGGCTTCTGTTGCCTCATCGCCGTCTGGCCCGAAGCGCGCCTCGAAGAGCCGGACCAGATCGTGTGTGATCTCGGGATAAGCGGCCAGCGTCTCAGCGACGTACGCGCCGGTGAACGCCGGTGTCACGATGGACCAGTACGAGCGATAGGCGCGCAGAATATTGATCTGGTGATAGTCGAGCCCGGTGAGAACAATGAGTTGATGCAGCGAATCCGATTCAGCGACCCCACTCATAGCCGCGGCCAAGGTCTCCGCCACCCGCGCTCCGGAGGTGTCCGTATCGAGAGCCAAACCGTCCGGGCCAAGCACACCGAAGTCATGCAGGAACAGATCCTCCCGGTCGTCTTTGATTCGCGTCGGCACCTCTTCGACGACCCGAAGCCCGAGGTCCTCAAGCAGGGGGAGCAGCTCCGATAGGTCTCGCTTTCCCTCGCGGCTGTAGACGGCTACTCGGGTGAGACGATCGTCGGTTTCGATCTCGTTGTACACGTCGACGGCGAGCTGCTCGTCACCGCTGACGAGCCGTTCCAGGTTGGCGATCGCCGACGCCGCGTCGGGTAGCGGAGTCGACTCCCGGTAATAGCGTGGGAAGCGGCCGGCGTGTGCTTCTATCAGGCGCTTCGCATCGGCCTCCCCGACCCGAGGCGAGAGAACGTCGAATACTCGGTCCTCCCAGGTTCGGGTCAGCCGGTATACCTCGGTCTCGAGCTCTTCGATCGACACCTCGGGGATATCGCCCTCCGGCCATACGGTGAAGTGGATCCTGGCGTCGCCGCTCTCACCAAGCGACAACCGATAGTCGATCGACGTTCCCTCGAAGCGTTCCAGAAAGAGTTGCTGGAGCTGTTGGCGGAGCTCGGCGCTGAATCTCTCTCTCGGGGCGACAACCAACACCGACACATTGCGATTGAGGACATCCCGCCGCACGAACATCCGCACCCTCTGATGTTCTTCTGACTCGAGCAGGCCGACCAGGCTCTCACGAAGGTCCTCCACAGACAACGAGAACAGCTCATCCTTGGGAAACGACTCGAAAAGCTGGACGATGACCTTGTAGTCGTGTGAGCCCTCGACGAGATCCTCCGCTTCGAGGATCCCCCGCAGCCGATCCCGCAGGATGGGGATCGATGCTGCCGGCGCCATGTAGGCCTTGGATGTGAACAGGCCGAGCAACCTGGACTCGCCCCGGGTCGTTCCCGTATTGTCGACCCGGCGGAGCCCGATGTAGTCCATCCGGGCGGTGCGATGGACGGTCGACCGCGAGTTGGTCTTGGAGATCACCAACTGCTTGCTGTGGGCGTAGCGATCCGCCACCGCCTCCGGGAGCTCGGAAAGCGGGACGGGGCGGGCAAATCCGCTCCTCCGATCCTCTGCGAGAAGTCCGAGGCCAGTCCCAGGACTGATCATGAGAGCCGGCGCCCCCTCCTGATCCACGATCTCGTATTCGCGGTAACCGAGAAAAACGAAGTTGTCGTCGCCAAGCCACTCCAGGAAAGCCACCGTCTCATCGACGTCCCCTTCGGCGAACGCGGCAGCATCTTCGTGTGCATAGGCGACCATCGTTCGGACCGCGTTCTGCATGGGGTCGAAGTCGGCGACAACGTTGCGCACGTCGCCGAGAACACGTTTCAAGGCCCTGGTGAGGAGACGGGCCTCTTTCTCGTCGAGGTTTGCCTCGAGCTCGTAGTGCTGAAACGACTCTCGGTGCTCGGTGTCCCTGCTCCTCACCACATCGACGAGGGCACCCGACTCGTCACGGGCGGTTCCGAGGACCGGATGGAAGTGGCGAGCGATGGCGTAATCCCGCTCGGTCAGGAGGCCGAGCACTGAGTCAATGAGGAACGGCGAGTCGTCGGTGACGATCTCGATGACCGACCCCGGTGCGTGGTAACCGTGGCCACCCGTGTTCGGACTGAAGATCCGGATGACAGCGGTCTCGTCGCCTCGCGCCGCCAGGAACCGGAACGCATCGACGAGTTCGGAATTCAGCTCATCCGGCGTGAGAAGCAGGTCCTCGTCGTCGGGAATCCGCTTGGTATAGGAGCTGCTGAAGGAGGCAAAAGCGCCGGGGAGGGTGGTTTCGATGTCGCCCGACGTACCCTCGTCGACTGGCGCGCCGCTCGACATTTCATGGTCCGTGTTCCCGGTGCTCACAAGCGCTTGAGCATATACGTCAGGGGACGATGAGCACGGGACATGGCGCCTCGTGCACGACGTGCGTGGCGACCGATCCCACCACCATCCGCCTCAGGAAGCCTGCCCCTCGCCTGCCGACAACGAGGAGGTCGGCGTCGGAACAGGCTTCGATCAGGCGCTGCGACGGATCGCCGATGTCTTCGGCTGTCTCGTAATCGATTCCATCGAGATCGACCGCCTCCAGCGTACGGTCCAGAACCTCGCGCTGCGCGTCCGACAGCGAATCACCAAGGGCCTCGGCGGTCGGCGGCGACCCGACGATTCCCCACCATCCCTCTGGTGGTCGAACGACGGCGAGGATCAACAGGTGCGCACTGCGAGCTCGAGCGATGCTTGCGGCTACTTGTGCGGCGCTGATCGACTGGTCGGAGCCATCAACACCGACAACGATCCTTTGCGGATCCCAACCTTCCATAGGAAACCTCCTCGATCTGTCCAGCGTACCGAGAAACCGGGCAACCGAGAGGGTTTGATGGTCCGCATTACGTATTGCGCAACACGCAAATGCTGGCGCTACAGGTTCGGCATCACGGCCTTGGCAAACAGATCCATGCTGCTCCCGTCGTAAGCGGCGTCCGGGAAGTACCCGATGGCGTAGCCTGCGCCGGCGTCTCGCCACGGGCGGAGCTTCTCGATCGCCTGCTCGGGCGTCCCCACAAGACCATTCTCCTCCACCCCTTGGCGCGATCGAGCCGCCTTCTCCGAGCCCACCAGGCGAGCGAGGCGGGCCTCATACTCGCCAAGTTTGTCGGCGACGACGGCTGCGTCCTCGTCAATGACGATGCTGAACATGGCCGACCGCACAATCTCGTCGTAGTCGCGGCCGAGGTCGCGGCAATGACCCCGAAGAACCTCACTTTTGTGGATAAAAGCGTCGAGCTTCAATCCGAAGTTGGTGTAATCGGCGTATTTGGCTGCCACCCGCAGCGTGAGCTGCTCGCCGCCGCCGGCGACCCACATTGGTATCGATCCCTGCACCGGCTTCGGGTTGCTGATCGCGCCCTGTAGCTGGTAGTAGGTCCCGGCGTAGTCGACCTTCTCCTCGGTCCACATGCGGCGCATGATCTCGATGCCCTCTTCGAGCTGCCCGATCCGGGTCGAGGGTTTCGGGAACTCGTAGCCGTAGCCGAGGTACTCCTCCTCGTACCACCCTGCTCCGATGCCCATCTCGAGGCGGCCGTTAGAGATCACGTCGATGTCGGCTGCGATCTTGGCTAGATATGCCGGGTTTCTATATGAGTTCGACGTGCACATCTGGCCGAGCCGGATGGTGTCGGTGGTGGCCGCAAGTGCCGCCATCAGGGTCCACGCCTCGTAAGACGACTCCTGCGTGGGCTCCGGGACCGTATGGAAGTGATCGAACACCCAGAGTGACTCGTAGCCGAAGGCCTCGAGCGTTGTCGCCACCTCGAGCATCCTCGGCCACTGCTGTGACCGGTCGATCCCGACGAGGTCGAGACGCCCGCCTTGGGGGATGAAGGCTCCGTAACGCATGGTGGGAACGGTACACGGGGAATGAGGACCAAGTACCAAGTAGCAAGTACCAAGTACCAAGGCTACCCGGAACCGGATACTGGGAACTGGTAACTGGTAACTGGCATCTGTTCGGCTGGGACCTACCGCCGTCGCTCTTATTACCGTGGGGCTCATGCACCTCTATGCACGGGTCAATATCCTGGATGGTGCCGCGGTCCGGCTGCCACACGGGACACTCGACGAGGTCATCCACCTCGACTCCGACCCGGTGGCACGAGCAAAGGGCTGGGTTGCCAAAGGTGCCGATCGCCTCCATGTGGTGGACCTCAACGCCGCTATCCACGGCGACTACGGCAACCGACCACTGATTCGAGAGATCATCGCCGAGCTCGACATCCCGGTTCAGGTCGGTGGTGGCAACCGATCCCAGCTCGAGGTCGACAGGATGCTCGATGTCGGCGCATGGCGGGTGGTGGTCGGGACCCTTGCTCTCGTCGACCAAGTGCTGTTCTGGGAAATCTGTCGGTCTCACCCAGGAAAGATCGTGGTGAGCCTCGACATCAACGCCGATGAGGAGCTGGTCACCCAGGGGTGGACCGAAGGCACGGGGACGTACCTCGAGGAAACACTCATCGAGCTCTCGTCTGCCGGTGCTGCGGCCTTCATGATCACCGAGGTGGGTCGGGACGCACTCGTGGATCCCCCGAACTTCGAAGCACTGCGGACCGCCACCGCCATCGTGGACGAGGAGGTGATCGCGTCTGGCGGAGTCCGCGATCTCGACGACATCAGAGAACTGCTCAAGATCGACGGTCTGACCGGGGTCGTCGTCGGTCGTGAGGTGACCGCGGGTCACTTCACCGTCGAGGAGGCGCTGGCCGTGTTGCGGGGGGCGGGCAAGGGCCTCGGGCCGTGGTCGCGCGAAGAGCTGGCCGTTGCCGCAGACGAGTACCGGGCCTTGCTGGACAAGGCAGGAGGGGCCGCCTCCTCTAGCCGCGAGGTCCTCGATGGATTTGTGCGCTGGCTTGGCGGAGGCGCACCGTAGGGAAGTACCAAGTAGCGACGACCTTTTTTCTTGTTACTTGTTACTTGCTACTTGTTACTTATTACTGGTACTGGGTTACGGAACCCTGAACACCTCGACAACGTCCGGTGAACTTCTCCCCGTTCCGGAACGTGCTGCGGCATACTCTCGTTGGCCAGTCCACGCGGTGCGACGTGCCGCGATGGATAGGGAGAAACGATGAACAACAAGAACCCACTGCGGGTGGCCGTGCTGGTACTCGCCATCGGCCTGATCGCAGCAGCATGCGGCACCAGCGAGGAAAGTGGAGACGAAACCACAACGACGGCCGCTGCGGAAACGACTACAACGACCGAGACGACAACAACCACGACCGTCATGGCCGACCCGATGCTGACCCTGGACGTCACCGGGTTTCCCGCCCTGGCTGACGGCGTTCACTACGAGAATTGGGCGATCATCGACGGCGCACCGGTCTCCGCTGGAAAGTTCAACGTCGACGACGGCACAATCGTCGATCTCAACGGTGCGCCGATCGCCGGATTGTCGTTAGCGGGCCTCGAGACGGCGACAACGATCGTTGTCACGATCGAGCCGGCCGGCGATACCGACGCCGTGCCTTCGGACACCCACTTCGTGGCGGGTGACGTCGTCGACGGCAGCGCCGAGCTGTCCATCTCCCACCCCGCAGCGCTCGGGACCGACTTCGCTACCGCCGCCGGTTCGGTGATCCTGGCTACGCCGACCAACGGGGATGACACCAACGAGCTCAGCGGTATCTGGTTCCTTGCTGTTCCCGGCCCGACGCAGAGCCTCGATCTGCCGATGCTGCCTGCCGGATGGAAGTATGAGGGCTGGGCGGTCATCGACGGTACGCCGGTGTCATCTGGCACCTTCCTCGACGCGGCAGCCGCCGATGACGCTGCTCCGTTCTCGGGCCCCGAGCCCGGGCCCCCTTTCCCAGGGGAGGACTTCCTGGTGAACGCCCCCGATGGCGTGACCTTCCCCACCGACCTCAGCGGCGCCACGATCGTGATCTCGGTCGAGCCCTACCCGGATGACAGCCCGCTGCCGTTCGTCCTCAAGCCGCTCGTTGGGCAGGTCCCGGACGATCCGACCGATCACGAGAACTACGAGCTCAGCAACAACGCCGTTGACCTTCCCGGCGGCACCGCTCTGCTCGGGTGAGAAACAGGATGCTTACGGGGACACAGCCGTACGATGGGGCTGTGTCCCCGAACGGAAACGGCGCAGTTCGCCGCATCCTCGTCGTCGACGACGAGCCCATGGTGCGAGAGGTCCTCGTCACCTACCTCGAGCGCGAGGGATACGCCGTGGACCAGGCGACGGACGGCAAGGCAGCCCTGGAGCTGGCGGTATCGGCCAAGCCCGACCTGATCGTGCTCGATGTGATGCTGCCGGAGGTCGACGGATTCGCCGTGCTCACCCGCCTCAGGCAAACAAGCTCGGTGCCGGTCATTCTGGTGACCGCACGCACCGCAGAGCCCGACCGCATCGTCGGACTCGAGCTTGGAGCAGACGACTACGTCGTCAAGCCCTTCTCACCGCGAGAGGTGGTGGCTCGGGTCCGGTCGGTGCTGCGCCGTGCTCACGCTCCCATGGTGTCGGATCGTCTCGAATTCGATGGGTTGGTGGTGGACGGATCCAGCCGCGAAGTGCGCCTGGACGGAGATCCGGTCGAGCTCACACCGAAGGAATTCGATCTGCTCGCCTACCTGGCGGCGTCGCCCCGCATCGCCATGTCGCGATCAACGCTGCTCGAGAACGTCTGGGACTCATCGCCGTACTACCAGGACCCTTCCACGGTCACCGTCCACGTCGCCCGCCTCCGCCAGAAGATCGAACGCGACCCAAACCAGCCCCGTTGGATCACCACCGTGCGCGGCGTCGGCTACCGGTTCGAGCCATGAGGATCCTCGGCGTCGCCATCGGCGCCATCGTGCTCGGTATTGCCTTATTCGAGATCGCAATGCAGCCAACGGGCTCGGACCGGATCGAGCTGCTCGGCATCCTCCTGGCCATGGTGGTCGTCTCCGCGCTTGGGGCATGGCTGCTCCCGCAGTGGGCGCGCCGCGCCTCCACGCTGCGGGGAACCCTGGTCGCGCTCATCGCCACGGCATTGCTCATCGTCATCATCGGTGCGGGAGGGGCCGCGCAACGGATGTTCCTGTCGACGCACGACGCCGAGCTGCTGATAGTCGTGTTGGGCCTCGGGTTGATCGCCGGGTTGAGCTTCGCCGTGTCCGTGGCAAAACCCTGGACCGACGACCTCCAGAAACTTGCGAGTACCGCGGCACGTATCGCCGACGGCGACCTGACTGCTCGAACCCAGGTCGACCGGGCCGACGAGGTGGGGATGGCCGCGACCGCCGTCGATGCAATGGCGGCACGGCTCGCCGCCCTCGACGCCGCGAGGCTACGTGACGAGGAGGCGAGGCGATCGTTCTTTGCCTCGGTGAGTCACGACCTACGGTCGCCGCTCGCGGCGCTGCAGGCAGCGGTGGAAGCGCTCCAGGATGGAGTCGCCCCTGACCCTGCGCGGTATCTGGCGAGCATCGAGCACGACGTGCGGATCCTCAATCAGCTCGTCGACGATTTGTTTCTCTTGGCACGGATCGAATCCGGCGGGTTCGAGTACGAGCGGGTGCCGGTTGATCTGGCCGAGATCGCCGACGAGGCAATCGAGGTGCTGGCACCGGTGTCACAGCGCGCCGGCGTACACCTACGGCTCGATGTCGACGGCTCGTTGCTGGTCAGCAGCGGTCCCCAGCCGATCGGGCGAGTGATTCGCAACCTGCTCGACAACGCGATTAGACACGCTCCCGCGGGGACCGAGGTCACCGTCACCGTCGGTACCCCCGCCACCGTGCGCGTCGCCGATGAGGGCCCGGGGTTCCCTCCCGCTTTCACCGAAGCCGCCTTCGACGAGTTTGCTCGATCGGATGCCGCTCGCTCCCGAACGACCGGGGGGGCCGGTCTCGGACTGGCCATCGCCCGCGCCTTGGTCGAAGAGCTCGGTGGCCAGATCTGGGCCGAGCCCGGTCCAGGAGGAGTGGTGACCTTCACCCTGCCGGAGTGAGTTCCAAGTATCAAGTACCAAGTACCAAGTAGCAAATAGCAATGGGCGTTTACTTGTTACTTGTTGCTCATTACTTGTTGCTCGTTTCCTACCATCGATCCCGTGAGAAAGATCCTGGTTCCAATCGTCGTCCCCGTCGGACTGGCGGTTGGCGCCGCCCTGGCCGCGCCCCCCCTGCTCAGACGTCTTTTTGCCGTTCCCCAACGCGCCATGCCCGATACCACGCCTGCCCACCTCGGTCTCGAGGGCGAGCACGTATGGATCGACGGTCCCAGCGGCAAGCGACTCCATGCCTGGTTCATCCCGGTCGACACCGAGGCGCCTGCCGTTGTCGTCCTCCACGGCTGGGGCGGCAACGCCACCGACATGCTGCCGATTGCGCCTGGCATCAACTCCGTCGGCTTCCACGCGTTGTTCCTCGACGCACGCACCCACGGCCTGTCGGATAACGAAGACTTCATGTCGATGCCACGGTTCGCCGAGGACCTGGACACCGCCCTGGCCTGGCTCCACGTCCGAGATGATGTCACCACGGTCGGGGTCATCGGGCACTCGGTCGGGGCGGCGGCGGCAATCCTCGCCGCATCGCGAGACACCACGATCGATGCCGTCGTCGCCGTGGCGTCGTTTGCTCACCCCGAGGAGCTGATGTGGCGAGCCATCCCGTACCCCGCTCCGGTGAAGTGGACGCTGCTACGCATCATCAGGCGGATGATCGGCGTCTCCTTCGATGACATCGCACCACGCAACCGCATCGGCGAAGTGAAGGTGCCGGTACTGCTGTTGCACGGAGACGCCGACGACGTGGTCCCGGTGGAGGATGCGCTGAGCCTTCACGAGCACCTGCCGAGCAGCCGTCTCATCACAGTCCCGGGCGGCACGCATTCGGACCTGGAGGCGTTCGAACCGTACTTCGAACAGGTCGACGACTTCCTACGCTCCGCCTTGGTTGGCGCCGAAGTCTGAGCGCCGGCCCGCGATCGGGCAGCGGCTAGCCTCGCCGCATCATGCAATTCGGCGTATACATCTTCCCGACCGACAAGACCATCCAACCGATCGAGCTCGCCAAGCAAGTCGAGGCACGCGGCTTCGAATCGCTCTGGTTCCCTGAGCACAGCCATATCCCGATCTCTCGCGACACGCCGTGGGGCGGGGTCGATGGCGCCGACCCACTACCCGAGCAGTACTGGAGAACCCATGACCAGTTCGTGGCGCTCGCCGCTGCCGCCGCAGTCACCGACACCATAAAGCTCGGAACCGGGATCACCCTTGTCGCCCAGCGTGATCCGCTGTGGTTGGCCAAACAAGTGGCTTCGCTCGACGTGATCTCAAACGGGCGTGTGCTGTTCGGCGTCGGCTACGGCTGGAACAAGGAGGAAATAGCCAACCATGGGGTGGCCTACGCCGATCGCAGGGCGATTCTGCGTGAGAACGTGCTGGCGATGATCGAATTGTGGACCAAGGAGGAGGCCGAGTTCCACGGCGAGCACGTGAACATCACCCCGTCGTGGGCCTGGCCAAAGCCGGTCCAAAAACCATACCCCCCGATCCACCTCGGTGGTGCAGCCGGCCCGCGAACGATGCGCGACATTGCTGAGTTCTGCGATGGATGGATGCCGATCGGGACCCGCCACGAAATCGCAGGCAAGGTCGAACAGGTGCGCACCGTCCTCACTGAAGCCGGGCGCGATCCCGACGCGCTCGAGCTCACCCTCTGGCAGGCACCGCGAGACGTCGACCAGCTGCTGCAGATGAAGGAGTTCGGCGTAACACGCGCCGTGTTCGGCCTGCCGCCGGTCGAACCCGAAATCGTCATCGAAAAGCTCGACAGGTATGCGGCTTTAGCGGCAGCGATCCGTGGCTGAGGCGGCGGGGGACTAATCGAAAAATGTCCCTAGCGGAATCGGTCGAAAAACGCGATGATCTGACCCCAACGAGACGTTACGCCACCCCGACCGGTTCGGAGCAAAACGGGCCGGGGGGACCCCGGACGGGGAACGGATCTGAACGACAGTCGGACGGCATCCGTCTCCGGTGGATGAGACGAGGCGACGCAGTCGCCTCGTCTCTTTGTGTGGCCGCTCTCTGGGCCGGCGTCAGGACATCGGGTAGGGTTGCCCCGCGAGGCGAAGGAGCGGGCGATGGACAAAGTCGAGATGCTGAAGGTGTCGCCGATCTTTGCCACCCTGTCCAAGAGACAGCTCGAGTCGATCGCGGCCACCTCCAGGATCCTGTCCTTCAGCGCGGGCGATTCCATCATCGAAGAAGGCGAGGATCGCTCGATCGGCTTCTACGTGCTCGCCTCCGGCACCGCCGAGGTCACCAGGGACGGTGCGGTAGTCGCTACATATGGTTCCGGGGATTACTTCGGCGAGATCGCTCTGCTAAGCGCCGACACGGCACGGACCGCGACGGTGACGGCTACCAGCGATGCCGAGGTCCTCGGCCTGACCAAATGGGACTTCAGAGCCCTGGTGAGCTCGGAGCCTGACATCGCAGTCCAGGTGATGGGTGAGCTCGCCCGCCGCCTGGCCGAGACCGAGGCCGTCACGGAGTGAAACCGGCCCCGTGACCCAACCGCGACTCGTCATCCGTGGTGGACGTGGATCGATGGCCGTCTCCGGCGCCCAGTACACGAGGTATGGCGGCAACACCACATGCTTCGAGATCGCAGACGACCCCGAGCACAGGGTCCTCATCGACGCAGGCACCGGGCTCCGCAATGTCGACCACACCCTCTACCACGACCACACGCTCAGCTTCACCTTTTTCCTCACCCACTATCACTGGGATCACATTCAGGGCATCCCGGTGTTTGCGCCAACCTGGATCCCGGGGAATCGCTTCACCTTCTACGGTGAGTCGACAGAGGTCGGCAACATCCGCGCCACCCTTGCCGGCGTGATCACCCAGCCCTGGTTCCCCGCCGCCCTCGTCGACTCCCCGGCCGACATCGCGTATGCAGACTTCGAGAAACCGGTCGAGCTCGACAACGTGACAATCTCGACGGTGCGGCTGCATCATCCACAGGGCGTGAGCGGGTTCCGGATCGACGGACCGAAACGAAGCGTGGTCATTGCGACCGATCACGAGAGCGAACCTGACGCCAACCGCGCCCTTACCGAGTTCGCCAAAGGGGCGGACGTGCTCATCCACGATGCCCAATACCTGCCCGTGGAATATCCGCTCCGGGTCGGGTGGGGTCACAGCACATGGGAGCACGCCGTCGAGGCCGCCGATCGGGCAGGCGTAGGCCAGCTGGTGCTGACCAGCCACGATCCGGATCACACAGACGATGACATCGACGGGATCGTCCACGCGGCCGCCGAGCGATTCCCCAACACCGTCGCCGGGGCCGAGGGGATGAGCTTTGAACTTTGAGTTCAAGTCGCAAGTCACCAGTCGCAAGTCGCGAGCCTGAGAATCGTTCCGTCGATATGATCGCCTCGTAGTCGCGGGGAGACTTCGTGACCGCCTCAAATTCAGCTGTGACTTCAACGGGTAAGGCGCGGCGGCGCTGGATTATTGCGATCGGCGTTGTGGTATTCATCGTCGTGGTGTTCCACCTGGCCGGGGGATGGTATTTCGCCGGCATCCTCGAGACCGATGCGCTTATTCCGCAAGCACCGTCTCGCGATTTCGGGGTGGTTGCCCTTGACGCGGACGCTTCGAGCATCACCTTGTCGGGTACTGATGATGCGATCAGACAACCGGGCCGGCTTGGGTTGTGGTGGGAGGGTGGCTACGCCCAGGTCGACGCCATCCTCGACGAAAACTCCGAGTCCGTGGTGCGGGTGCTGATCCCAATCTCGGGGGTGCCGCCGATCTGCGACTCACCGCAAACCGAGACATGCGATCAACTCGATCTCGAAGCCGTCGCCTACGGCCAACCTTCACACGCCGGTGTCGAAGTGGCTGATGTCACGTACGAGAGTCCCGTCGGAACGATGGAGGCGTGGCTGGTGGCACCCGATCCCTCCTCCGAGGTCCCGGTGTGGGCCATCCACCTGCACGGATGGCGCGCGGACCGGAGTGAGGCCTTGCGCACGCTGCCGGCATTCAGCGAAGCGGGTTTGACCTCGCTGGTCGTCGAGTATCGCAACGACCCTGGGGCGCCGCCCGATCCAACGGGTCATTATCGTTTTGGGCGCTCGGAGTGGGAGGACGTAGAGGCTGGGATTGACTACGCCCT
>CAXMPL010000127.1:0-1902 GCA_964195125.1 uncultured Kiloniellales bacterium
ATCCGGGAGAGATCGGTGCCGTGCTGATGGGGGAGTCATCCCACATCGAGGAGGGTGACGAGGTGCGCTCAACGGGGCGGGTGCTTTCCGTGCCGGTCGGTGATGCGCTCCTTGGCAGAATCGTGGACTCACTTGGCAACCCGATCGACGGGAAGGGGCAAATCAACACCACCGAGACTCGGTTGCTCGAAACCCAGGCACCCTCCGTCGTGCAGCGCCAGCCGGTCAAGGAACCACTGCAGACAGGCATCAAGGCGATCGACGCTCTGACCCCGATCGGGCGCGGCCAGCGCCAGCTGATCATCGGCGACCGGCAGACCGGAAAGACCGCCATCCTTGTCGACACCATCATCAACCAGGCCGACGCCGGGGTGAAGTGCATCTATGTTGCCATCGGGCAGAAGAACTCAACGGTCGCTGAGGTGGCATCCGACCTGGAGAAGGCAGGGGCGATGGAATACACGGTCATCGTCAACGCCTCGGCCGCAGACGCCGCCGCCCTTCAGATGTACGCGCCGTACGCCGGGTCGGCAATCGGCCAGTACTGGATGTACAAGGGGGAGCACGCCCTGGTGGTCTTCGACGACCTCTCCAAGCAGGCCGTTGCTTACCGTGAGCTGTCGCTGTTGCTGCGGCGCCCTCCAGGACGCGAGGCGTATCCGGGTGACATCTTCTACCTGCACAGCAGGCTGCTGGAACGGGCCGCCAAGCTATCAGACGAGCTGGGCGGCGGGTCGCTGACCGCGCTCCCCATCATCGAGACCAAGGCCAACGACGTGTCGGCATACATCCCGACCAACGTGATCTCGATCACCGACGGGCAAATCTATCTGGAGCCCGATCTGTTCTACTCGGGGTTGCGCCCGGCGATCAACGCCGGCCAGTCGGTGTCCCGGGTAGGCGGTAACGCCCAGATCAAGGCGATGAAGGACATCGCAGGCCCGCTGCGCCTCAACCTGGCGCAGTTCCGCGAGCTCGAGGCATTTGCCGAGTTCGGCTCCGAGCTCGACGCCACCTCCCTCGCCCAGCTGGAACGGGGGCGTCGGGTGGTTGAGGTGCTCAAGCAGGGCCAATTCGAGCCGGTGCCCGTGGCCGAACAGGTGATGGTGATTTTCGCCGTCACCGCCGGGTATACGGACGGCATCGAGGTTTCGCACGTGGCGCAGTTCGAGGTCGACTTGGTCGATCACCTGCGCACCCGGCATAGCTCGTTGCTCGACGAGATCGCCGAGACCGGTGCCATGGACGAGGAAGCCGTTTCCGCCGCCATCGAGGCGTTCGCGGCGTCGTGGACCTCGGACGGGGCGTAGCCGCAGATGGCATCCGCCGAGCTCCGTCAAATCCGTCGCAGGATCACAAGCGTCCAATCGACCATGAAGATCACCCGTGCCATGGAGCTCATCGCTACCGCCCGAATCGGCAAGGCGCAGGCCCGCCTCAAGGACGCCCGGCCGTATTCGGAGAAGCTCAACGAGGTGATCCGAAACGTGGCAGCGGCGGGTTCGGCGGCGCATCCGCTGTTGGAAACCCGCCAGCCGAACACTATTGGGGTGCTGGTCATCACCTCCGATCGTGGCCTCGCTGGCTCTTACAACACGTCGGTGATCCGGATGGCGGAGCGCCAGATCCAGGAACATCGCTCCAATAGCCGCGAGGTTCGCCTGTATGTGGTCGGTAACAAGGCCCAGGCCTATTTTCGGTATCGGAACCACGTAATCGCCAACGCCTGGCTCGACGTCACCGATCTGCCGGCGTACGGGGATGCCCGCGCCGTCGCCAATGTCCTCATCGACGACTACCAGAGCGGCGCAGTGGACGCCGTCGAGGTGTTCACCACCCGTTATGTATCGGCGCTGACCCAAACCCCGGTGCGGCGGCCACTGCTTCCCATCGAGCCGCCGG
>CAXMPL010000128.1:0-5032 GCA_964195125.1 uncultured Kiloniellales bacterium
AAGGATGGCATGCAGCGGCACACCGGCCGCGAATGGGGGTATGTGATCGAAGGAACCCTCAACGTCACCATCGGATTCGACGAACACGTGCTGGCGGCAGGTGATTCGGTTGCCTTCGACTCGACCGTCCCCCACCGCTTCCACAACGACGGTGATACGGAGGTGCGGGCGATCTGGTACGTGCTTGGCTGGCAGTCCGGACGGCCAACACCATCGTCGTAGCCCGCACCGTATCCCGCCACTGGACAGCCCGTTAAGTCAGCCTGTACTATCGACCGCCGATAGCGGACCCGTCCGCAAGCGAGCGCAGCGAGCGAACTGGCACCTGGCTCCTAATCGTCTACGACGGCGACCGCCTCTAGCTCGAGCGCGAATTTGGGGTCGGTTGCCAATCGCACCACCTCCACCGACGTGCTGGCGGCGCGGTGGTCACCGAGATACCGGCCCATGACCTGGTTGATCGCATCCTGGTTGCGATCCTCATCGACGATGAAGCGGGTCAGCTGCACGATGTCGGTCAGGGTGCCCCCGGAGGCTGCGAGAACCGTCTTCAGGTTCTCCATGGTGAGCTCGGTCTGAGTTGCCGCATCTTCGGGTATGCCGGAGAACTCGGCCGGCACATGGGGGTGGCTGTGGTAGACAGGGGCTGCGGTCACGCCGGAGAGAAAGACCAGGGTGCCGGACCGCACCTTGATCGCAGGCGTATACGGCATGTTCCACTTCGGGTCGTTTCCGTTGATATGGATCAGCTCGACATCCCTTGCCATGCGCTCCTCCTCGATCGCCTCGTCGCAGCCTATCCGATGTATCCGCCGTCCATTAAGCCAGGGTGAACAGACCCGTCCTCAGGACTAAGATCGGTGCCGGAGTCTTGCCCGGTGCGCGACCGCTCAATTGATCGCGGGTTTCGGCGTACGGCCCGGCGCCTCTGCGAGCCCCGGGTCGCCGTTGGAACGACGCTAGAGCCGAGGGCAGAGAAAGGACACAACGATGGCCGAATTCCCAGTAGCAACAAGCCCTGCCCCCGGCATCATGGGCGTCGATTGGGAGCAACGCGTCGATTTCGACCGTTTGCGAAACTATCGCGTTGCCAGGGTCAAAGAGCAACTCGCTCAAACCGACCTCGGTGGCATATTGCTGTTCGAGACCAGCAACATCCGTTACCTCACCAGCACCCATATCGGATACTGGGCGTTCAACAAGGGTGAACGCTACGCATTGATCACCAGAACCGGCGAGCCTCGGATCTGGGACTTCGGGTCGGCGGCAAAGGCGCACCGGCTACAGCAACCGTGGATGAACGCCGAGAACTCGATCGGTGGCAACACCGGGCTCCAGGGCGCTATCGCCCCAACCTCGGGGTTGCAGACTCGGGCGGCCGCCGAGATCGCCTCCGTGCTCGCCGAGGAGGGCGTGGGCGAAATGCCACTCGGTGTCGACATGGCAGAGACCTCGGTGTTCCTTGCGCTGCAGTCGGCGGGGATCACAGTGAGCGACGGCCAGCAAGTGATGATGCTCGCTCGCGAGATCAAGAACGAAGACGAGATCATGCTGCTGACCCAGGCCTGCGCCATGGTCGACGGCGTGTACCAAGACATCTACGAGTTCCTCAAGCCGGGAGTCAGGGAGAGCGACGTCGTGGCGCTCGCCCACAAGCGACTGTTCGAGATGGGTTCCGAGTTTGTCGAAGCGGTCAACTCGATCGCCGGCGAGCGGTGCAGCCCGCATCCTCACGTGTTCTCCGACCGTCTGATCCGTCCCGGTGATCAGGCGTACTTCGACATCATTCACGCCTACAACGGATACCGGACCTGCTACTACCGGACGTTCGTCGTTGGCAGGGCCACCCAGTCGCAGCGCGACGCATACACGCAGGCCAGGGAGTGGATGGATGCCGCCATCCAGCTTGTCAAGCCGGGCGCCTCGACCGATGAGATCGCCAGGGTGTGGCCAAAGGCCGAGGAGTTTGGGTTTCCCAGCGAGATGGAGGCTTTCGGGCTCCAGTTCGGTCACGGAGTTGGTGTCGGGCTGCACGAACGACCGATCATCAGCCGACTCAACTCCCTCGATGACCCCATCGAGATCAAGGAGGGCATGCTCTTCGCTCTCGAGACCTTCGCCCCGGCATCGGACGGCCGGTCGGCAGCGCGGATCGAGGAAGAGGTAGTGGTGACCGCTGAGGGTCCCAAGATCATCACGCTGTTCCCCGCAGAGGAGCTGATGGTCGCCAATGAGTACTGATCGAGCTGACGCCGGGCGGTACGACTACGCCCTGCGGCCGCCGCGGCCGCCTGCGCCCGTCGACCACGGCAACGAGGATCTGCCGATCCCGCTGGAAACCAGAGTCGAGATGTATCAGCTGCAGCAGGAACTTCGGCAGTTCGAAAAGCGCGCCTACGACCTGTTCATGCAGAACCTGGTAAAGGGAACGAGCCACCTCTCACTCGGGCAGGAGGCGGTGGCAGCCGGGGTGGCCACAGCGATGCGGCCCGACGACTACACCTTCGCCACCTACCGCGGCCATGCCCACACCCTGGCCCGCGGAGTCGGTATGGGCCCGGTCATGGCTGAGCTTCTCGGTAGGGAGCACGGCCTCCTCGGCGGCAAGGGGGGCTCGATGCATCTGACCTCGGTCGAGCACGGGATGATGGGCAGCTACGCCATCGTCGGCGCCCACCTGTGTGTTGCCAACGGTGCCGCCTGGTCGGCTCAGATACGGGGAACGGACCAGGTGGCCGTCGCATTCTTCGGTGACGGCACAACCAACATCGGTGCCTTCCACGAGGCACTCAACTTCGCGGTGGTGTGGAAGCTCCCCGTCGTGTTCGTATGTGAGAACAACCTGTATATGGAATACACGCCGAGCGACTTTGTAACCGCAGTACCCCACCCCGCCGCCGATCGGGCCCCGGCGTATGGGCTGGAGGCCGTGCTGGTCGACGGCAACGATGCCGACGCCGTCTATGAAGCGGCGCGAAAGGCCGTTGAGCTGGCGCGCAGTGGCGGCGGACCATCGCTCATCGAGGCCATGACCTACCGCCACGGTGGCCATAGCAGAGCCGACCCCGCCAAGTATCGGCCGGACGAAGAGGTAGATGCCTGGCTGGAGCGAGACCCAATCCCGATGTACCACCAGCGGCTCCTCCGGCTCGGGGTTGCGGAAGGAGAGCTGACTGAGATACAGCAGGAGGTCGCACAGCGGGTCGACGAAGCCACCGAGTATGCCAAGGCATCGGCGCCGCCCGGCGAAGCGGTGCTCCTCACCGACGTGTGGGCAGATGGCGGTTCGGCGTGGCGGAATTGAACTACCGGGAGGCGGTGGCGCACGGTATCGCCCAGGAGATGCGCCGCGATCCACTGCTGGTGATGCTCGGCGAGGACATCGCAGACGCAGGAGGCGTGTTCAAGACCACGGTCGGCCTGCTCGACGAGTTCGGACCGGAGCGAGTGCGCGACACCCCGATCTCCGAGCAGGCCATCATCGGCGCTGCGGCCGGTGCGGCGATGACCGGTATTCCGACCATCGCCGAGATCATGTTCTCCGACTTCATCGCCGTCTGCTTCGACATGATCGCCAACGAAGTCGCCAAGGCGCGATATATGACCGGTGGGCAGATCTCGGTCCCGATGGTCATCCGCACCGCCAACGGCGGGGGCTCTCGCTTCGGCGCGCAGCACAGCCAGAGCGTGGAGAACTGGTGCATGATGATCCCGGGCCTCAAGGTGGTCGCCCCTTCAACACCTGTTGACGTGGTCGGGTTGATGGCGGCCTCGATCCGTGATCCCGACCCAGTGGTGTTCTTCGAGCACAAGTCATTGTTCGCCACGAAGGGCGAGGTACCAGACGGTGAGATCGTCGACACACTTGGTACGGCCGCCGTCGTTCGCCAAGGTACGGATTGCACCATCGTTGCCCTGGCGCTGATGGTTCCGAGGGCGCTGGAGGCCGCGGACCGCCTCGCCGAGCACGGCATTTCCGCGGAGGTGATCGACGTGCGCACCCTCGTCCCGCTCGACACCGAAACCTTGCTCGGGTCGGTTGCCAAGACCGGTCGTCTGTACACGGTCGAGGAGAATCCACGGCTGTGCGGATGGGGCGCCGAGATCACATCGATCGTCGCCGAAGAGGTCTTCTGGGATCTGGACGGTCCGATCGTCCGCATCACCACCCCCCACATCCCGCTCCCGTCTGCCGAGTCACTCGAGGACCTTGCGATCCCATCGGCGGACCGTGTATACGACACCGTCGTCAAAACAATGGGCTGATGGCGACGTCGGAACCGCGGAACATCGCCGATATCGGACCTCCTTCGGACCTGCCGAACCATGCCGACTTCGTCATCATCGGCGGTGGGATCATCGGGCTCGCCGTAGCCCGCCAGCTCCTACTCGGCGACAAGGGCCTCTCCGTCGCGGTTCTGGAGAAGGAAAATACGATCGCAACCCACCAGACCGGACACAGCAGCGGAGTCGTGCACGCCGGCATCTACTACCGGCCGGGATCACAGAAGGCCGAACTGACCAGGCGCTCCATCGGGATGCTCCGCGAGTACGTCGAGACACACGGTCTTCCTTACATCGAATGCGGCAAGCTGGTGATCGCCGCTTCGGAGTCCGAGGTACCGCTGCTTCGTGAACTCGAGCACCGCGCCACTGCCAACGGTGTCCCTGGTCTCGAGGTGGTCGACGGAGCCGGGATCGAGAGGCGAGAGCCTGCCGCCGTAGGGCATCAAGCGATCTGGTCGCCAACGACGGCCATAACCGACTTCGTTGCCATCGCCGAGCGCATCGCATTGGACGTCACCACTGCGGGCGGGGTGGTCATCAGCGATGCCGAAGTGTTGAACATCGCCCAGTCGGCAACAAAGGTGGAGGTTGTGGTTGGCCCGGACCGGCGTCTGATCACCGCAGGGGTCGCGGTCGTATGCGCAGGCGTCCAGTCAGATCGCCTCGCAGTACTTGCCGGGGACTCGGCGGAGCCGGCGGTAGTCCCGTTTCGCGGTGAGTACCTCAGGCTCGCCGCAGCGAAGAC
>CAXMPL010000129.1:0-5900 GCA_964195125.1 uncultured Kiloniellales bacterium
AGGTCGGCCGGGGGAAGCTGTCGAGCTCCTGGCAACGGTCCTTGCCGAGCCCGCCAGCGCCAACATGCCGTACGTCGACCCTCAACCGAACAACGAAACCGCCGCTGCCGCTCTCTCCGAGCTCGAAGCGGGAATGGACAGCGGCGAGTACGCCGGGGCCTTCGAGCGTGGCTCTGCGCGCCCCTACGACGTCGCAGCCAAGGAATTGCTCGAAACCCTCGGCAGACCAGGCGCCGGAGAACCGGTCGAGGCGTAAGAACTCGTACGGCAGATCGCTCGTGCCGTCGAGGGCCGGGTCGGCCAGCACCTCGCCGAATACCGAACGTGTCGCCGGGGCCCGATCGCGAGCGGTGCTAGACGGCCTTGGTGGCGTTCTGCAGTTGGCCGCTTCGATACATGGCGTGGATCCACGCTGGCTTGACCCCGTAGGCGGCAGCGACCGCCCGGACACCGAACAAGGGACGACGCCGCGGCCGTGGGTAGACAGCCGCCACCCGCCTTGCGGCCTCGGCGACGAAGGTAGCCAAGTCGGTGTCGTTCAACGGCGGCGGCGGCAGCGTTGCCAACACTGCTTTGACTACTGCGGCGAACTCGTCGGGGTTCACGTTCAGGTGACGTTCTCGATCTGGGACCGGAAAAACTCGAGCCACTCGGCTCGAGTGGCCTCACCGCCGGCGGATCACCCCAGGACGAGGCGACCGGCGGGTTGCGACACTGACCCGTAGGCTCATCGAGCCGGCCGACGAGTCGGGGTGTCGTCACCCTGCGCACGAGGAGGAGATGCAATGCCCGATCTTCAGGGAATGATTGATACCGGTTCGAACTCCTTCTGGAGTCTTCTGCTGGCCATCGCGGTGGTAGGGATCAGCATTTTCGTGGGGCGGTGGGTTCGGCGGAAGGTGCGTCGCGTGCTCCAGGAGATCGAAGGGCTAGACGAGTACGCCGGCGCGACGCTGGGACGCTTCGCCGGCTGGGCCGTTGTCTTGCTCGGGATCGTCCTCGCGCTCACGGTTCTTGGTGTTGACATGGTTGCGATATCGCTGCTCGTTGTGATAATCCTCGCTCT
Organism: uncultured Kiloniellales bacterium; assembly: GCA_964195125.1. Classification (GTDB taxonomy): domain Bacteria; phylum Actinomycetota; class Acidimicrobiia; order Spongiisociales; family UBA5794; genus JACZST01. The sequence goes on from CAXMPL010000129.1 coordinate 1,067, forward strand.
CGTTGTGTTGATGGGAAGACCGTTGATCCAGAGCTGGGGCGCTGGACTGCTGCTTCAGGCACGCGCACCATTCCGTCCCGGCGACCGGATCGAGACGATGAACTACATCGGGTACGTTGAGGAGATCAACGCTCGCTCGGTGGTGATGCGAACCGGCGACGGCCAGATCGTGCACGTTCCAAATCTGGACGTGGTCCAGAACCCGCTCGTCAACCGCACCGGACACGACGGTCGGCGGCGGTCGTCGATCAGTTTCGGTGTTGCCCCTGGAACGGATCTCGACGCGGCGGAGCGGTTGCTCGTCGAGGGCGCACAGGGTGTCTCGGGCGTGCACGACGAGCCGGCTCCCTCGGCGTGGGTCTCCTCCATCGGCGAGACAACGATCAACTTGGAGCTGCGATTCTGGCACGATCACGCCAAGCGGCACCAGGTGCGGTCCGCGGTTGCCCATGCCGCACTTGGGGAACTCAACGCCGCTGCAGTGGCGATGCCGTTCCCGACTCAGGAACTGATTCTGTCAGGTTCCCTCGGGGGTTCCTCGTAGTAGCCCATCAACCGTCAGCAGGCGTAGGGCTCTCGGCTGGACGTGTCGGGTGTGGTTTCGGTGCAAGGAAGCCGGTGAAGAGGGTGGAGCTGACCGCCGCCGCTATTGCCGCCGGAGCGGCCTCGGTAACTATTCGAGGCTGGTGAGGAACACTGCGAGCGCGAACCCAGCCACGGTCGCAAGACCGGCGTAGATGGCACTTCGCTCGTATGCCTCTGGTGCCATCTCGTCGGCGATCATGGTGAGGAGTGACCCGGCGGCGAACGCCTCTACGAGGGCGCCTGTTCTTGACGAGCTGTTGTTGACGACGGCGAATCCAAGCGCAGCGGCAACCCCGGACACGACCAGGATGGCGAGCCACATGAGGCGGATCTTGCCCTTGGCCATACCGGCTTTGGAGAGATTGACCGTCGAAGCGAGTGCTTCTTGGAAGTTCGAGATCCATATCCCAGCGAGGAGCGCGAAGCTCACACCTCCGCCGCCGACCAGCGACATGCCGAGAACGGCCGACTCTGGGATTCCGTCGAGCACGGTTCCTAGCACGATCCCGAGACCTGAATCGTCGTCGGACTCGCCATCCTTGCTCTTGCGGTTGCTGCCGCCCATCTTGGCGATGAGGCGATCGCCGATGAAGAACGTCGCTGACCCGAGGCCCAACCCGACGGCAACTTGCCAAACCTCGGCGGTTTCGATGGCTGGAGCGACCAATTCGAAAGACACAGCGGAGATGAGAGCACCCACGCCGAATGCCATGATCAACCCGATAGTCAATCGGCTGAGCTTGAACCCGAAAGCGACCTCGGCCCCAACGATCAGTGCCGATGCTCCAACAAAACCCCAAAACGCTGCCTCAGCCACTCAAGCCGTCCGGGTTGACGTTGGCACCACTCTACGCACTGGCCTCTGCACCGACACTTCGCTGTTGTGACGGCGCAAGCAACCCTTGCGGCCGAGGCCGTGAGGCTGGATTCGTTGGACCGAGGCCATCCGATCAGGTTCGTGTGTTGAGCGCACTGGCTAGAGCATGCCCTTCTGCCTCAACTCTTCCTTGAACTCCTCAATCATCGGGACGGAAATGATCGTCTCGGCGAGCCAATCCGGCATAGTGGCGCGCACCTTGTCTGGGCTCGAGTGGACGCCACCCTTGCTTTCGATGTAGTCCGCAGGTGGGGGGACCGGCATCGGCCCGGGCTGGAACGCCACCATGCGGGTGACGATCTGGTCCGGCGTGACGTTGATGACCGTGAAGTCTTGCGCCATCAGGAACGGGCCGTCGTAGCCAGCGCGCATCCGGTCAAAGAGCGGTTGTGGTGTGCCGGGGGCGACCATGCCGTGGAAGCTGACGGCGAGCCCAGGCTTGGTGGCCTCGAAGACCAAGGCCGCCGCCTCGGGGGCAGTATGCATCGTCCAGGCCACGAGCTTGGCTTGTATCTCGGTCCAGTGAAGCTTCTCCACGTAGGTCTCCGGCGGGTTGAAGGTCTCGTGGATGAGGACATCCAGCCCCTGGGAGCTCTCGACCGTGAGAGAGCTTGGTTCGCAGTCCCCGGCAAAGACCATCGATAGGCCATTCCAGTCGAGGCGATAGCCCACTGCCCCGTAGATCCCGTGCGGCACAGGGAACGCGGTGACCTCGACGCCGTTCTCGTCGTACACGACGGTCGGCTCCTCCGGCACGAACTGGTGGGCGCGCATGTCGAAGGCACGGACGTCGAGGCGGGCGTACTTGACGGCATCGTGCCACGCCGCCAAGCGGTAGATGTTTTCGACAAGCGCCTCCATGCCGAGCTCTCTGGTCTCGCCGGCAGGGCCATAGATGTTCATCGGCTCGAGACGGCCGTTTGGTTGTCCGTAGTCGTAGTAGACGATGAGGTCGGCGATGTGGTCGATGTGGTAGTGAGTGATGAAGAACTTGTTGGCCTTGTTGTATGGCACGGCCATGTGGTTGAAGGCCATGTTGGTGCCGGCGCCGGCATCGAAGAGGAACACTTCGTCGTTGCCGAGCTCGACCATGAACCCCGCAGCACCCTGACCCCGTCGTGACGGGTAGCCGGTACCGAGAGCGATGATGCGCATCTCGTCATCGGCGAGCGGCTCCGATCCCGCGTGATAGACGTGCGGGTACACCCTCAGCGTCGCGCCCTCGTCCTTGACGACGACGCGAGTGTCGGTCAGGGGCTCGGTGCCAAACGGCTCAGGCAGTACGGCCATTGCGATTGCTCCTCTCGACTCGGACAGCAAGCTAGCCCGGCTCGAACCGACAGTGCAATCGAGAGGAACGCTCCGCTGGCTGGAAGGCCAGCAGGCAGATTGGCGTGTGTGATCTTCGACCGCCGGCTCGGCCGGAGCCGTGGTGCCGGTTGGTGCAACGGCTGATGATCGGCCATGAGCCTGCTATAACGCCGCCATGGCTGGCTACGACGACACGCCTGGGGCGCTGTATGACTACCACCACTCCATGCTGGTGGATCGTGAGCGGACCGACGCCTTTCTCAAGGCGCTGATGACCGAGGTTCGACCCGACGATGTGGTGGTAGACATCGGCGCGGGAACCGGCGTCCTATCCATGTTTGCTGCCAAGGTGGGCGCCCGCCACGTTTACGCCATCGAGGAAGGACCGATCGGAGAGGTGGCCATACGAGCCATCGAGCGAAACGGCCTCGCCGACCGGATCACCGTGGTGAGGGGGAGGTCGACCGAGATCGAGCTACCGGTGCGAGGCACTGTGCTGGTCACGGAAACAATTGGAAACGTCGGTCTCGAGGAGGGCATTACGGCGTGGGTACGTGACGCGCAGGAGCGGCTGCTCACTCCGGATGCGCGCTTCATTCCACGATCGGTCGCCGTGGTCGCGGCACCGGTTGAAGTGTACGAAGACCACGGCGAGCTGACCCGGTGGAAGCGGCCGCAGTACACGCTGGATTTCTCGGCGCTGCTGGAACTGGGCGTGAACAACTTGCTGTGGGCCGAACTCTCCCCCGGCAACCTCGTTGCCGAGCCGGTTCCCATCATCGAGGTCGACCTCACCGCTCGGCCAGACAGTGATGTCACAGGAAGCGCCCGGTTCGTCTCCAAACGGGAATGTGTCATCCACGGCATTGGGGTTTGGTTCAGCGCCGAGCTCGTTCCAGGGCGCTTTCTCACGAACGGGCCGCCGCTGCGAACTCCGAGCTGGAATCAGGGCTACCTGCCGCTGCTGGAGCCGATCCAGGTCACAAAAGGAGACGAGATCGATATCACTATCGAAGCAACTTCCGATGCTGCGGTATGGGCCTGGACGGTTGCCGTCGACGGCTCGGCTGTAGCCAGGCACTCATCGGCCGACGGCTCGCTGGGAACATGAGGTTGGCGGCATCGTGGGGGCGGCGAGTAGTGTCCCAGAATCGGCGAATTGGCCAGGAAAGGTGCGTGTGTAATGCCAAGGCGTGGCGGCGGAGGACGGGGGATGCGCCGCTCGAGGCGGCGAAGGAGACGGCGCAGAAGAAGAAGGATCCTGCTGGTTGGCGGCCTGGTTGCCTTCGGCGCCTACAAGATGAGCACACGGGACGCAGATCGTGTCAAAGAACACACCGGGACCGATCCCGAGGAGATGACCGACGAAGAGCTCGAACAGGCGATGGATGAGCTGGGGATCGAGAAACAGCAAAGAACTGCTGAGGACCAGGAGCAGGGCTCGGGAGGCGGCTCCGGAGGTGACTCCGTCTCGGCGCAGCTCGACGAGATCGAACGGCTCGCCGAGCTTCACGAAGCCGGGGTACTCACCGACCAGGAGTTCGAAGACAAGAAACGCCAGATCCTTGGTCTCGATTGAGCACTAGCGGCGAGGGTGGCTTATGCAGGTCGCGCTTGGCCGATTGGATGGAGCACCATGTGGTCGTCTACCGCCGGACGTTCGTGTTGGCGGGGTTTCCAAGACATCCTCAGCTACGCATATGTGGAGGTCGTATGACTCAAGACACCAACGGTTCCTTGTCACATTGGTCGAGTGCCACAGGCCATACGGTGTGGTGAGTTCCGATGCAGCATCACGGGCCGCGTCATGCCTGAGTGACACAATGGGGCGAGCAATCATCACAGGCAGCGCGGGAGGAGGCAGAGATGGCAAACAAGGACAAGGGTGGACGAAGTAGCAAGAAGGCCGCGTCCAAGAGTCTGAAGGAGAAGCGCCAGGCCAAGAAGGTCAAAAGGGCAGCCAAGTCCAACGAACCCAAACCGCTGTAACGCGCCTTACGGCTTCTTGATCTGGCCAGCTCCGAGGATTCCGAAAGAACCAAGTGGCGTCGACCACGTCTT
>CAXMPL010000130.1:0-3018 GCA_964195125.1 uncultured Kiloniellales bacterium
CCTGTGCGCCCAGCAGACGACGCCACGATGTTCGACCTATGACGAGAGCGCCGAGACCTGGACGTATCTCAAGAAACGGCTGAAGGAGCTCGATCTGGCCTCGGCGCCTGCCCGGTGGCGGAGCTCCGAGATGGATCAGCCGCCTCCGGAGACCCCGGTGGGGACCGGCACCGTCTTGCGGTCCAAGGTGGACTGCCTGCGCATCTGCGAACAGGGCCCGATCGCAGTCGTCTATCCAGAAGGTGTCTGGTACCACTCTGTGTCGGTGGAGGTGATGGAGCGGATCATCGTTGAGCACCTCGTCGGCGGGACGCCGGTTGCGGAGTACGTCTTCGCCACCAACGACCTCCGGTCGTCGGAGTAATCCGGACCGGCTACGTCTCTGGGTACTCTTTCCCGGTGATCATCGTCCTGATAATCGTTGCCGTGCCCATCGGTGTCTGGCTCGCCTACCGACTGCTCGGGTCCGACCGGGAGCCGGCCTACGAAGGACCTCAGGTGAGACCGATCCGCGTTCCGGGCCGAACCGTGTTCTTCGATGAACGCGAGTTCTTCGCGCGTGAGATCGGGCCCATCGACGCCCCAACGCTGGTCCTGGCTCATGGCTGGAGCTTCGACGGAGAGATGAATTTCTTCTCGATCATCCCCGAACTGTCACAGCGGTACCGGCTGATCATCCCCGACCATCGCAACCACGGAAAGTCGGATCGGATCCGGGGTTCGTTCGATATCGAAGACCTGGCGACCGAGCTCGAGGGAGTGCTCAGCGCGCTCGGCCACGAGCGGATCAACCTCTTCGGCTATTCGATGGGCGGATTGGCGGCCCAGGTATTCGCCCATCGACATCCCGAGCGTGTCGACCGGCTGATCCTTGCCGGCACTGCCGCATACCCGATCGACCGGTTCCGTATCGTGGTCCGCTTCTCGTTCTGGCTGGCAAGGGCGGTTGCCAGGGTGTCGACGAAGGAGGCAGCGATGTTCACCTACCGCTATCTCCTCAGGCATGAGCTCATCGATACCCGCGCCCAGCGTTGGATGTGGGCGGCGTTGCTCAGCCGCGACCCGAACCTCTTCTACGAGTCGGGCCATGCGGCGTTGCGCTTCGACTCCCGCGACTGGGTTGGCGAGATCTCCGTTCCTACGATGGTGATCATCCCCGGTCGCGATGAGGTAGTCCCGGTGCGCGCCCAGCGCGACCTCGCTGCCAGGCTCGCCGACCCGGTTGTCATCGAGATCGAAGACGCCGGCCATGCTTCTGTACTGTCACGACCCGAGGTGTACGTCAAGGCCATTGACGAGTTTCTCGATGGGTGATGTAGCTGGTGCTGCGCGCCGGGCCCATCGACGGAGCGTCGCGGCACAATGGGGGCTGGCGACCGTCGCGGTACCGAAGGATGCCGTGCTGGCGACAGCCCGGCAGGCCGCTGAGGAGGTTTGACTGCATGGAGCGAGCCGTAGGCATCATCGGCGGAGGCACGATGGGAATCGGTGTTGCGTACCGATTCGCCGTTGCCGGAGCGTCCGTGCACCTCGCCGATCTCGATCTCGACCATGCCAAGCAGTCGGTCGCCCGGGTCCGTGCCTCGCTGGACTTAGGCGTTGAGCGAGGCAAGCTGGGGCAGGAGACGGCTGCGCACGCTGGGGCAAGGGTCACCGCGGTGGCATCGATCGATGACCTACCCGAGGGCCTGGCCTTGATTGTGGAGGCCGTCGTCGAGGACCTGAGCCTCAAGGCCGACATCCTGGGGGCGGCCGAGCATCGCCGCCCCGCCGTTTTGGCTTCGAACACATCGAGTATCTCGATCGACGATCTCGCCGCCGGCCTGGAAACGCCACAATCGTTCGCCGGGATGCACTTCTTCAACCCGGTCTGGGCCATCCACCTGGTCGAGGTAATCAGGGGTACGGCGACGAGCGACATCACCCTGGCAGCCATCCTCGAGACCGTGGAGTTCCTCGGCATGGAGGCGGCGGTGGTCAACGACGTCCCAGGTTTCGCATCGAGCCGGTTGGGGATCATGCTCGGGCTGGAAGCGATCAGGATGGTCGAGGAAGGTGTCGCCCAGCCGGAGGCCATCGACAGGACCATGGAGCTGGGTTACCGGCATGCGATGGGGCCGCTTCGGACCGGCGATCTCGTCGGTCTCGATGTGCGGCTCGCCATCGCCGAGCACCTCGCCGGTGTCTATGGAGAGCGGTTCGAGCCGCCGGCGCTGCTGCGCAAGATGGTCGAAGAAGGAAAGCTCGGCAGAAAATCCGGCGAGGGATTTTATGAGTGGCCACAGGAGTAGCTGCCAATACGGGCCTTAGGCCGGCCCCAAGAACTCTTCGATGAGAGCTCCCAGCGCCTCCGGTGCTTCGAGGACCACGTTGTGGCCTACGCCCGCCACGACCTGATGGATGCCGTCGCTGGCTGCGGCCGCGAGCGAGGCGGCGTGTTCGCTGTACTGCACATCGTTGCCGCCCGACACCGTCAGGAGGGGCATTGCCAGTTCGCCAAGCCGATCACCAAGGTACGGAGATGCGCCCTGGCCCAGTCCGCGCAACGCGGCGGCGAGTCCTGAGCTGGAGTTGTTGCTGCGTATGACGCGATCCGCCGAACGCGTCGGCTCATCGAGCGCCGCGGTCGACGTGATGGGGGCGTCGAGCCAGTCGTCCAGGAATCGATCCACGCCTACTTCCCGAATCCGCGTTGCCAGGTGATCGTCAGTCCGGGCTCTGGCGGCCCGCTGTTTCGGATCGCGTATCCCGGGACCGGCCGAGATCACGACGAGCCGATCGACCAGCTCAGGATGATCGAGCGCAAGCGACATAGCGATGCGACCCCCCATCGAGTAGCCGACCACGGGCACGGGAATGGGTAGGCCGGTCAACCAGCCTGCGATGGCATCGATCGTGGTCGGGAGGTCCACCGGTGTCACGCTGGTAGCTCCATGGCCGGGGAGATCGGGGGCCAACACGTGACGGTCGAGGTAGGTGGCGAGCGGTGCGAACTGAGCTCCGGCGAGGGTGAAGCCA
>CAXMPL010000131.1:0-3104 GCA_964195125.1 uncultured Kiloniellales bacterium
GTCGCCATGGTCGCTCCCAAGGGCCCCGGGCACCTGGTCCGTCGCACCTTCGAACAGGGAAGCGGCGTTCCCGCCCTGGTCGCCGTCGCCCAGGACGCCACAGGGAAGGCGCTGCCCGTCGCCCTTTCCTATGCCCATGGCATCGGCGCCACCCGCGCAGGCGTCCTGGAGACCACTTTCCGTGAGGAGACCGAGACCGACCTGTTCGGCGAGCAGGTCATCCTATGCGGCGGGGTATCCGAACTGATCAAGGCCTCCTTCGAGACCCTGGTCGACGCTGGATACGCCCCAGAGTCCGCCTACTTCGAGGTGCTCCACGAGCTGAAGCTGATCGTCGACCTCCTCTTCGAGGGCGGCCTGGGTTGGATGCGCTATTCGATCTCTGACACCGCCGAGTACGGCGACTACACGCGGGGGAAGCGGATCATCACGGAAGAGACTCGCCGGGCGATGCGGGAGATCCTCGCCGAGATCCAGTCCGGCGAATTCGCCGCGGAGTGGGTGGCCGAGAATGCGCAGGGTGCCCCCAACATGTTGCAGCAGCGTGACCGGGAGCGGGCCCACCCAATCGAGCGGGTAGGGGCCGAGCTGCGCCAGATGATGCCGTTCCTTGACGAGCAGCAGCCCCCATCATGAGGTGGCTCACTTCCCTCCAGGAGTTGTTGGCCCTTACCGGGCCGGGCAGCCAGCGCAGCTGACCCGGCCTCTCGCACCAGGCCAACAACGAACAAGGAAGTGAGCCATGACAGAACGAGTAACCATCTTCGACACCACCCTGCGTGACGGGGAGCAGTCGCCGGGTATCGCCCTCAACACCGAGGAGAAGCTTGAGATCGCCGCCCAGCTCGCCCGACTCGGGGTGGACGTCATCGAGGCCGGCTTCCCCGCGGCGTCCGACGGCGACTTCGCCTCCGTCCAGGCCATCGCCCGTGAGATCGAGGGACCGGTGATCGCAGCCCTGGCGAGGGCGACCGCCTCCGACGTCGATTCTGCATGGAAAGCGCTCGAGGACGCCGCCCGCCCGCGGATCCACGTGTTCATTGCTACCTCCCCGATCCACATGCACCACAAGCTGCAGATGGAGCCAGCCGAGGTGAAGGAAGCGGCTATCGAGGCGGTGACCAGGGCGCGCAGCCTGTGCGACGACGTCGAGTTCTCGCCCGAGGACGGCACCAGATCGGATGCCGACTTCTTGATCGATGTGTGTCGCGCCGCGGTTGCCGCCGGGGCAACGACGATCAACATCCCCGACACCGTCGGTTATGCCACTCCAGGCGACTTCGGACAGCTCATCGCCAGGGTGGTGGCCGAGGTGAAGGGCAGCCGCGACGACGTCGTGATCTCGGCGCACTGTCACAACGACCTGGGCCTCGCCGTCGCCAACGCCCTCGCCGCGGTGGACAACGGCGCCAGACAGGTGGAGGGCGCCATCAACGGGATCGGCGAGCGGGCGGGCAATACGTCGATCGAGGAGATCGTCATGGCACTGCGTGTCCGGTCCGACGTTTATGACATCGAGACCGGCGTCGATACCGCCGAGCTGTGGCCGACGTCGCAGCTGGTGTCCAAGCTCACCGGCTACCCGGTCCAGTACAACAAGGCGGTGGTCGGCCGCAATGCCTTCGCTCACGAGTCGGGAATCCACCAGCACGGCATCCTGCGGGAGCGCACTACCTACGAGATCATGGATCCCGAGGCCGTCGGTCAGGCCGGCACGGTGCTCGCCCTTGGCAAGCACTCGGGACGGGCCGCCTTCCGCGACGCACTCGACAAGGTCGGCGTGGAGGTCGAGGGCGAGGCCTTGGAGGAGGCCTTTGCCCGCTTCAAGCAGCTTGCCGACCTCAAGGTGCAGTTCACCGACCGTGACCTGGTGGCCATCGTCGATGAGCAAACTTCTGCCGAAGATCTGATCGAGCTGCTCGCCGTCCACGTCTCCGGCGGCACGACGGTGACGCCGACGGCGAAGGTCCGGGTCCAGACCCGAGGCATGGAGTTCGAATACGACACCGAGGGTGACGGCATGGTCGACGCCATATTCGAAGCGGCCATTGCTGCGTTCGGTGTCGAAGCGACGTTGCTCGGCTACAACGTGCGCCCGTTGACCCCGGGCTCGGATGCGATTGCCGAGATCGAGGTGACGATGCGGATCAACGGTGGGGTCTACAGCGGCATCGGTGTGTCGACCGACGTCGTTGAAGGGTCGGCGCGGGCGTTCATGGCAGCCCTCAACCGGGCTGCTGCGGCAAACGTCGCCAAGGAAGTAGCGGCAGCGGCCAACGAATGAGGATCGCCGTTGTCGGCGGAGACGGGACCGGCCCCGAGGTCGTCGCCGAGGCACAGAAAGTGCTCGACGCGGCGGCCAGCCGGTTCGGTCTCGACCTTGGATACGTCCCCATGGACCTCGGCGGATCCCGGTACCTCCGCACCGGCGAGGTCCTGACCGACGCGGATCTGGAGCAGCTGCGATCGGTAGACGCCATCCTGTTCGGTGCCATCGGTCACCCGGACGTTGCTCCCGGGGTGCTGGAGCGGGGTCTTCTGCTCCGGATTCGGGGCGAGCTCGATCAGTACATCAACCTGCGGCCCATCAGGCTGTATCCGGGAGTGACCAGCCCGGTGGCGGCATTGGGTCCCGAGGACGTCGACATGGTGGTGGTGCGGGAAAACTCCGAGGGCCTCTACGCCGGATCCGGTCGCACCGAAGCCGGAGGCACTCCGAACGAGGTAGCGATCCAGGAGTCGGTCAACACCCGCCCCGCCATCGAACGCTGCGTCCGCTACGCCTTCGAGCTGGCCATGGGGCGCCCGCGGCGCCTGGTCACGCTCGTCGGCAAGACCAATGTGCTCACCTATGCCTGGGGGCTGTGGGAGCGGGTCACCGATGAGGTCGCCGCCGAGTACCCGAAAGTGAGCCTCGACTATGCCCACGTCGATGCCGCCTGCCTGTGGCTGGTCGAAGATCCCGGTCGGTTCGATGTCATCGTCACCGACAACATGTTCGGCGACATCATCACCGACCTCGGAGCCGCCATCCAGGGCGGCCTTGGCATTGCCTCGGGGGGCAACATCAACCCGCAGGGGGTCTCTATGTTCGAGCCGATCGG
>CAXMPL010000132.1:0-9405 GCA_964195125.1 uncultured Kiloniellales bacterium
TCGACCTCGAAAGTCAGCGACTCTCCCGCCAGTGCATGATTGGCGTCGAGCAGTACGGTATCGGTGCGTACCTCGAGCACGATGGCCGGAACCCCGTTGTTGAGCGTCACCTGGTCGCCAACCTGGACGTCCGCCTGCGACGGACCGTAAGGCACCTCGAAGATGTTGTCGTCCGACCGGACACCGTAGGCGTCTTCCGGCGACATGGTGTGAGAGCGGGTCTCGCCGACCCTGAGCCCCCGCACCGCATCGTCGAAGCCAACGATGACCTGGCCGGTGGCAACGGTGAAGCTAAACGGTGTCCCGCGTTCGCGGGAGGAGTCGAACGTAGACCCGTCGTCGAGGGTGCCAACGTAATGCACCTCGACAAGATCACCGTCCTGCACCACCAGGCCTTCTGTCTCTGGTTCCTCGTCAACAAGATCACCGTCCTGCACCACCAGGCTCCCTGCTCCTGTTTCCTCCTCGCCGCCAGAGCTGCAGGCAGCGATCACCAGGCCCAAGATGAGAACCACCATCAGGATCGGGCGCTTAGGCATCGGGAGCTCCGTGTCGATAAATATGAATAGTGGAGCCTACGCCGTAGCCTTCGGTAGCGATGGAGACCACGATGGACCCCGATGTGCAGGACCGCAGCACGGAAGCCGTGGCGTTCATCGACGCCTGGCTCAGCGAACACGCCTGGTGGGCCGACGCCAGGGCCATCGACTTCGCCCTGGATGTCAGAGCCGTTCTGTCTGACCCCGCTGACCCCCACCAGGACGAAGAGGCGAGTCTCGCCTCGGTCGCCGCCGGTAGCTAGTACGCCTGTTCCCCTACCCAGGGCTCCCAGGTAGATATAACCCTCCCAACCCTGGGTTCCCGCGACTCGCCCAACCCAGGCTCCCTGGTAGATCTATGACCATGCCAACCCTGGGTTCGCATGGTGCGATGGCGCCTATCCTCGCGCCGTGGACGTATACCGCCCTCCGCTGCGTGACATCGAGCTCGTGCTGGATCACATTGCGGGGATCGACGAGATCATCACCTACCCCGGCTTTGAGCACGTCGACGAGGAAACGATCTCCGGCGCACTGGACGAAGCCGGCCGATTCATGGCAGAAGTAGTAGCGCCGACCAACCGCGTCGGGGACACGATCGGATCCCGATTCGCCAACGGATCGGTCACCACCCCTGACGAATACAAGAAGGCATGGAACCAGTACGTGGATGCCGGATGGAATGCTGTCACCGGACCACTCGAGTACGGCGGTCATGGATTCCCGGAAACCGTCGGATTCGCCGTGTCGGAAATGTTCGTTACCGCCAACCTGGCATTCTCACTGAACGCGATGCTCACTGGCTCTGCCATCACCCTGCTGCGCGACCACGGATCCGACGACCTGCGCGACCTCTATCTCGAGAAGCTCGTCACGGCCCAGTGGACCGGGACGATGGTCCTCACCGAGCCGCAGGCGGGCTCCGACCTTGGCGCGGTGAGCAGCAGCGCGGCCTCGAACGACGACGGCTCGTACCGCTTGAACGGGTCCAAGATCTTCATCACCTGGGGCGACCACGACCTCGCCGACAACATCATCCACCTGGTGCTCGCCCGGCTCCCAGACGCCCCACCGGGGACTAAGGGCATCTCTCTCTTCCTAGTACCGAAGTTTCTTCTTGATGACGGCGGCGGCGTCGGCGCGCGGAACTCGATCCAGACCGTTTCGATCGAGCACAAACTCGGGATCCACGGCAGCCCGACCTGCGTCCTCTCCTTCGAGGATGCAACCGGATACCTGATTGGTGAACCACACCAGGGCATGCGCTACATGTTCTCCATGATGAACCAGGCTCGTCGCGAGGTCGGCCTGGAGGGGCTCGGCATCGCAGAGCGCTCGTATCAACTTGCACTGTCGTATGCCCAGGAGCGGTACCAGGGCAGAGCGGTGGGTGCAGCGAAGACCGAGACTTCTCCCATCGTCGACCATCCCGACGTCCGCAGGATGCTGATGACCATGAAGGCCTACATCGAGGCGGGCCGGGCCCTGCTGTACGACACGGCTGCGGCCGCCGAACGCTCCCACCGCCACCCAGACGAGGCGGCAAGGGGAGAGGCCGCTGGCCGGGTTGCACTGCTCACACCGGTTGCCAAGGCCTGGTGTACCGACGTCGGGGTTGCTATGACCTCGGTCGGGATCCAGGTCCACGGTGGTATGGGCTTCATCGAGGAGACCGGAGCGGCACAGCACTATCGCGACTCGAGGATCACACCGATCTACGAAGGCACAAATGGGATCCAGGCGGTGGACCTGGTGCTCCGCAAACTGCCGATGGGGGACGGGACCGTGATCGGCTCCTACCTCGATGAGATCGCCGCGCTGGACTCCGAGTTGGCTGCGGGTTCCGACGAACGCCTGCCTGCGATCAGAGATCAACTCTCCGATTCTCTGGATCACCTGTGCCAAGCCACGTCGTGGCTGCTCGATCGAAGCGATCCGAACGACGTGCTCGGCGGTGCCACCCCCTACCTCGATCTCTTCGGCACCGTCGCAGGCGGCTACTACCTGGCACGGCTCGCCCTTGCCGCGTTAGCAAACAGAGCAGACTCGTGGCTCGATGCCAAGGTCGATACCGCCGGCTTCTACGCCACCAACATCCTCCCCCGATCGGCCGGGTTGTTTGCGGCGGCGACGTCCGGTGCGACGACTCTGTTTGCGATCGACACGGCGGACATGGACGCACGGTGACCTCGACGAACAACGAGCGCGGCGCCGCCTTCTTCGACCTCGACCGGACGATCATCAGCGGTTCGTCGGTGTTCTCCCTTGGCTGGGCGGCCTACCGGGCCGGAATGCTGGCCAATCGGGACCTGGCAATGGACGCGCTGAGCACGCTGGCTTTCGTCTTTGCCGGCGCTTCCGACGAGAAGACCGAAGCGGTCAAGAACAGGGTGCTCGGAGCGATCGCCGGCGTTCCCGTCGTCGAGCTGGAGAAGCTCGGCGATCAGATCATCCCCTCACTCGAAGACGACGTGCGACGGGAGGCCACGGGCTTGATCGACCTACATCATGCAGCCGGTCGCGATACCTACATCGTGTCGGCATCGCCGGTCGAGATCGTCGACGCCTTCGCCAAGGCCATCGGGATGACCGGCGGCATCGGCACCGTTGCCGAAATCGAAGACGGGATCTACACGGGTGAGCTCGCCGAGCCGTTCTGTTATGGCGAGGGAAAGGCCGAGGCGGTGCGCCGGCTCGCCGAGGAGATGGGCTACGACATGCAGCTGTCCTATGCCTACACCGATTCGGCCAGCGACCTCCCCATGCTGGAGGCGGTCGGTCATCCCGTTGCTGTCAACCCCGACCGCGCCCTCGAGACCATCGCCGGGCACCGTGGCTGGCCGATCGTCGAGTTCAGTAGGACGAGGAAAAAGGTCATCAAGCGCACGACCGCAGCCGCGGGAGCCGCGACGCTCGCCGGACTCGCCTACGCGGTCGGAAGAAGCGTGGGAAAGCGCGCCGTTCGCAACCGAGGCCTCATCGAACGCGTTGTTGGGACGCGCACCGATCGGTGACCAAATCGCGCCCCTGTTCGCGGAGGCTCATTTTCCCGCTCTCGCCGCTTCGCAGCGGGCCGCTCGGGCCACGGCTCCGCAAACGGCTTCGCCTACACAGACCGGATCGCGCCCTGTTTACGGAGCCTCTTGGTCGACGATCAGGTCGAAACCGTGACCTTACGGCCCTTCCCATAACCGCCGGCCGTGTAATTTCCGATGTCGACAAAAACAGCGATCAGGACGAAGACCCAACCCCAGGTGATCGTGCCATCTCCCACCCAGTAGGCAACGACATACACGAGGGTGGTGAAGGGGAGAAAGATCAGCCCGAGCAACGGGAGGATGAAGCCGCTGAACGCATCGGTCACCCTATCGGTGAAGATCCACAGGAACCCGATCGTCACCCGTGGGACGAGCGATCCGGCGACGGCAATCAATAGACATCCACACGGCATGTGACAGTCTCCCCACTGTTCCGGCGGCTATCCTAACGGATTCGCCACCGCGTAGCCTGCCCGAAGCTGGTTGTATGCGCGACACATCGGTAGCTTTCCTAAGGCCAAACGCTTCCACCACCTCACACATGACGCACGACCTCACCACCAACACTACGTTCGCCGAACTCGGCATCGCCGACGACCTCGTTGCCGTCCTGGCTGCTAGTGGCGTCGAGGAACCGTTTCCGATCCAGGCGATGACGATCCCCGATGGGCTCGCCGGAGCCGACATCATGGGCAAGGCCAAAACCGGATCGGGCAAAACGCTTGCGTTCGGCTTGCCCATCGTCGAGGACCTGACCAAGGCAAAGCCGCTCCACCCCAAGGCGGTCATCCTCGTTCCCACAAGGGAATTGGCCAGGCAGGTCACCAAGGATCTGCGACCGCTCGTCGCCAAACGCGGCTTCGATCTGGTCACGGTCTACGGTGGAGCCTCGATGTCGGACCAGATAAATGCCCTCGAGGCAGGCGTCGAATTGCTCATCGCCACGCCGGGTCGACTGATCGACCTCATGGAGCGGGGCAAGGCTCGCCTGGCCGACGTCACAATGGTGTGCATCGACGAAGCCGACCAGATGGCCGACATGGGGTTTCTCCCCCAGGTGCGAAAGATCATGGACACGGTC
Source organism: uncultured Kiloniellales bacterium (assembly GCA_964195125.1). Lineage (GTDB taxonomy): Bacteria > Actinomycetota > Acidimicrobiia > Spongiisociales > UBA5794 > JACZST01. The sequence goes on from CAXMPL010000132.1 coordinate 4,659, forward strand.
CCGGAGGACCATCAGACCTACATGTTTTCTGCCACGCTCGACTCCCAGGTGCAAACCCTGGTGGATCGCTACCTGACCAACCCGATCAGCCACGAGGTTGAGTCTGCCACCGAGATGGTCGAGACGCTGTCGCACCGCTTCCTGAAGGTCCACCACCTCGACAAAGCCAAGATGACTGCGGCGTTGGCCCGTTCGGCGGATCGCACCCTGGTGTTCACCAGGACCAAGTGGGCAGCGGACGACGTCACCAAAAAGTTGAAACAACTCAACGTTGACGCCGCCGCCATCCACGGTGATCTGCCCCAGCGCCACCGGGAACGATCCCTGGCCCGTTTCCGAGAAGGCAAAGCCTCGGTGCTCGTCGCAACCAACGTCGCCGCTCGGGGGTTGCACATCGAAGGGGTCGACATTGTCGTCCACTACGACCCACCGGACGACCCGAAGACCTACCTGCATCGTTCCGGACGCACCGCCCGGGCCGGCGAAGAGGGACTGGTGGTCACCCTTGTCGAGTGGGATCAGGTCAACGAGGTGCTCGGTATCCAGCGCAGGGCCGGGCTCAACGTGCCGATCATCAAGATGTTCTCCAACGACGAGCGGGTTGCCGACCTGGCATCGTGGCAGCCGCCACCGGAGCTTGCCCCATTCAAACCAGGGTCATCCAAGAAGCGGCGTCGCCGCCGCTTCTGAAAGACGGTCCACATGGACACCAGGCTCCCCGCCCCGTCGCTGGTGGTGCTCGTAGGTCCGAGCGGGGCCGGGAAGACAAGATGGGCCGGAGAGCACTTTGCCGGAAACGAAATCGTCTCGGCAGATACCTTGCGCGCCATGGTCGGAACCGGGACCGAGGACCAGGAAGCCGGCACCGCCGCGTTCGGTCTTCTGGAGACAGTGGTGGACACAAGGCTCCAGCGCAACCTGACCACGGTGATCGACACGCTCGGCTTCGATGACAAACGCCGGCAGAGCTGGATCGAACGCGCGCACAAGGTCGGGATTCCCGTCTATGCCATCCTGTTCGACACACCGGGAGAGGAATGTGAGCGGCGCAACGCGGAACGACACCGGCCGATCCCGAAGACTGTGCTGCGGAAACAGATCTCGCGGTTCCGAACGGTCGAGGAGGCGATCGCCGTTGAGGGCTTCGACGGCGTCCTCATCGAACAAGCCGTCGCCGTAGTTCCCGCTCAGTTCATCCGGGAGCGTGAGGTCGAGACGACGTCGCCAGAGAGCGGTCACACCTTCGGGCTGATCCTGAGCAGGTTTGATTGGGGGGGCGAGCGCGAGAAAAGAGCCGACCACCTCGGTGCGATCGCCCAGCGTGCCGAGGCCGCCGGATTCCGCGATCTGTGGGTGATGGACCATTTCCGGCAGATCCCACAGGTCGGCAGGGCATGGGAGGACATGCCGGAGAGCTATACGACCCTCGCCTACATCGCCGGGATCACCAGCACGATCAGGCTGGGAGCGCTCGTGGCCGGGGTCACCTATCGGAACCCGGCACACCTGGGCAAGATCATCGCCACTCTTGACTTTCTCTCTGGTGGACGGGCCAACTGCGGCATCGGCGCCGCCTGGGATCAGGCAGAGCACCACGCCTACGGATGGGATTTTCCGCCAACAAGCTATCGCTACGACCTCCTCGAGGACACACTGCAAATGCTCCCCTTGCTGTGGGGCAAGGGATCTCCGAGCTTCGAGGGAAAGGTCTTCCAAGCGGAGGAACTGACCTGCTATCCGAGACCCATCCAGGATCACATCCCGATACTCGTTGGTGGGGCTGGGGAGCGAAAGACGCTCCGTCTGGTAGCTCAGTACGCCGATGCGTGCAACGTGTTCGGTACCCCGGAGCGTGTTCATCACAAGGTCGGGGTGCTCCACGAACACTGCGAATCGATCCAGCGGGATCCCGAAGAGATCGAAGTCACCCACCTCACCAACGCGGTCGTGGCACCCGATCGCAGTGCCCTTCGGGAACGCATCGATCGGTTGCGGGGCCGCACTACCTCGGTCGAGGACTACTCGAGTCGTTACAGCGCCGGTACCCCGGATGATCACATCGAATTGTTCTCCGCCTACGCGGATGCCGGGGCGTCGCACTCGATCGTGGCCCTGCCAGACGTACACCTGGAAGGCAGCATCGAAGCGTTCGCCGACGTCATCGCAGGTCTTGCATCGGCCTGACCCAACCAGCGCGCCCGCCCCTATGGTGCTCGGTACCCTGAGAGAGGAAGCGACCGATGGCCAACCAGTACGACGCCCAGCCCGAGATAACGATCGACCTCGCCACCACCTACCAGGCGACGCTCCACACGTCACAAGGCGACATCTCGATCGAGTTTTATCCAGCCGATGCTCCCCAGACCGTCAACAACTTCATCTTCCTGGCGCGGGAAGGCTTTTACGACGGCGTCATCTTTCATCGAACGATCAGCGGGTTCATGGTGCAGGGTGGCGACCCCACCGGCACCGGGACCGGCGGGCCCGGCTACACGTTTCGAGACGAGTTCCACTCCAAGACGAGCTACCCCCGCGGCACCGTCGCCATGGCCAACTCGGGCCCGAACACCAACGGCTCACAATTCTTCATCGTCCACCAGGACGCTGGGCTGCCAAATGCGTACACGATCTTCGGTCATGTGACCGAGGGTATGGACGTCGTGGATGCACTCGCCACCGCACCAAGCGGTCCCCAGGACCGGCCGCACGACCCGGTCGCGATCGACTCGGTGACGATCACCGAGGCCTGACGACGACCCCAGGGCTGGGTCGGCCGTAAACCCGACCCACAGACCACATGAGCCATTAGCTGCGGGTTATGCCTCGTGCTGACGTTGGAACTCGAGAAAGAGTTGCACCGCACCAGCCGGACCTTGGGTATCGAGGTAGGCCGAGCCCAGGTCGAACGAGGTCGGAACCTCGAGCTCGTCACCCTCGAGCAGTGTTGAAAACGACCGGCCTGCCAAGAGCCGTCCGGCCAGGGTCACATACAGGGCGTCGAGCACGGGAACGAGCATGTGGAACACCTGCGGCCCCGCCGCGGAGAACACCACGTTATGCCCTACCTCCGCCAGGCCGGCCAGCAGCAGATCGCCTGCAACTCGACCGTTGCGACCGGCGGTCACGACGGTGAGCCCGACGTCGGTGAGGGTGGCCTTGGTCTCGGGATCAGGTTCCTCCCCGAGCACGGCGATGACATCATCGGCAAGACCTGAGGCAACATCGGGGTCGAAATTCGCCTTGCTGGTGACGATTGCCAACGCAGGCCGCACCGGAAGACCGAGGTCACGTCGAAAGTCGAGAAGGTGCGCAACCGTTTGGTCGTCTGCAGACGGCACGATGCTTTGTGCGCTACCACCCACCGTCTTGTCCCTGACGTAGCGACCACTCGCCAGGACGACGTCCGCCTGCATCATCAGCTCCTGGAACAACCGCCAATCGGTGTCGTTGCGGGTCGCCATCGGCGCTCCAGACGAGCCCTCGAGGGCGATGCGCCCATCGATGCTGGTTATGTACCCGGTGTATACGTAGGAGCCGCTCGGACGCGGCCGCCCCCGGATGTCGTCAGCGAGATGGAGCCCTTGCAGCTCCCGCTCGACTCCCGATTCTGGATACAGCTCAATCAAAGACATCATGCCTCCTCGCGCCCTCAACCCATCAACGCCTGGCAACGGTAACCCTGCCACATATCACCCAACGCGCCGCCACCCCGCCGAGCGCCCAAGCGCGATGGAGCGGTCCGGCAACTGCTTACCGATCGGCCTGCCGTCCTAGGTCGTTGCGCTTGCGTATCCACGGTTGCCGTACAGGCTTCCGCTATAGGAGGCCACGTCGGCAAGGATGCCGATGCCAAGGATGACCCAGTCGAGCCCGCTGACTCCTCCCGAAGCGATGATGACCCAGGTCAGGGTGGTCCACGGTGCAAAGAAGAAGCCGACCACGGGCCAGATGAGATTACTGAACGCGGCGTTCCACCGATCGATATCGATCAACCACCAAATCAGGATCGCGGCGCGCGGCCCGATGAACACCAATGCAGCGAAGAAACAACACATACCTTGCCTTCCCATCTCGCGAGTTGCGTCGTGGGCCAGACCCTAATCGGCAGCTCCCCGGCGTGGGCCAAGAGGCTCCGCAAACACGAAGAGATGAGATCTGCGTCGGCGAGGCCATTTGCGGAGCCGTGGCCCGAGCGGCCCGCCGCGAAGCGGCAAGAGCGGAAAAAATGGCTCACATTTTGTCGAGGCGACCGGTCACCTGGCGATGCGCGCTCTAAGAGGCTCCGCATTGGGCCGCGATCCGGTCTCCCATAGGCCAGGAATTTTGCGGAGCCGGGGCCCAAGCGGCCCGCCGCCAAGCGGCAAGAGCGGGAAAAATGGCGCTCCGCATTGGGCCGCGATCCGGTCTCCCATAGGCCAGGCCATTTGCGGAGCCGGGGCCCAAGCGGCCCGCCGCGAGGCGGCGAGAGCGGGAAAAATGGCGCTCCGCAAACAGGGCGCGATCCGGTCTCCCATCGGTGCGCGCTCTGAAAACGGCCGAGAGCGAGCCTTCTGTCCGGTTGAGGGTTCGTCTGGGAGACGATCTACGGCGCCGTGGTCGTCGTCTCCTCCGGCGGCTCTTCCGGCGGCACCATGGTCGTCGTCGTCTCCGGCGGCTCCTCCGGCACAGTGGTTGTCGTTGTTCCCGGCACCGTGGTAGTGGTCGTCGTTGTCGTCTTCCTGGATCGGTAGCCCCAGCTCCAGGATTC
>CAXMPL010000133.1:0-2155 GCA_964195125.1 uncultured Kiloniellales bacterium
CAGACCCGGATAGCGGACCAGGTCTACGCCGCCGTGCTCCTCGAGCCGTTGGGCCAGGATCGCCGCGGTCGCCTGGGCCTGGGCGAGTCGAAGCGCCATGGTGCGTGCGCCCCGCAGCGCAAGGTAGGTCTCCAAAGCGCCTGGCGTTGCCCCGGCGAGCATGCGGGTCTTCTGGAGACGGCCGAGCAGCTCCTCGTTTCGCGTTGTCACAACCCCGGTCAGCAGATCAGAGTGGCCACCGATGAACTTCGTCGCCGACTGCATCGAAACGTCGGCGCCCAACTCGAGCGGCTGCTGGTTCAACGGAGTGGCGAAGGTGTTGTCCACGCCCAGGATCGAGCCTGGCTTTCGAGGAGCGGCACAGATCGTCTCTAGATCGGCGACGGTGAGCATCGGGTTCGACGGAGATTCCAGCCAGATCAGGTCGGCGCGACCGGCGGTATCGATCCAGGCGGCGGTGTCATCGACCTCCAGGTGGATCACATCCCACAGACCGCGCTCGGCGCCATCGCCGGCGAGTCCGAGGACTCCCTGGTAGCAATCCCGTGGCATCGCGATCGTCGCACCCGCAGGGATTTGCTGGAAGAGAGCTGCGACGGCGGCCATACCGGACGAGAACGCCACGGATCGACCACCCTCGAGCCCGCCGACCAGCGCCTCCAGCGCTTCCCAGGTCGGTGTCCCGTCGTCGCGCGCATATCCGCGGAGATCACCGAGCAGGAAGTTCGACGCCGGGACCAGCGGCGCGTTGAGCGGATCGCCCGGCTCAGACGGCCTCCCCGCGGCAACCAACCAAGACTTCGCATCGAGCTGCTCTCCGTCGAGCTTCATGGGTTCCTCGCATCGGCTCAGTCCCGGTAGCGAGCTTAGGAAGTGCACCCACCCTCGGCGCGGCTGCCGGTTGATCTGAGCGAATCCGCGTACCCAGGGTTGGTGACCTCGGTGGTTTCAAGCGCTGGTTGCAACAAGCTGGTCGAATCGTTCCGCTGGAGTATCCCAGCTCAGGGTTTTGCGTGGTCGGCCGTTGAGTTTGCGGGCGATGAGGTCGAGGTCGTTTTGGCTGTGTTGGTTGAGGTCGGTTCCTTTGGGGAGGAATTGTCGGGCGAGTCCGTTCCAGTTTTCGTTGCTGCCTCGCTGCCAGGGTGAGTGCGGGTCGCAGAAGAACACTGGGATCCCGGTTTCGACACTGAATTGGACGTGGGCGGCGAGTTCTTTGCCTTGATCCCAGGTGAGGGACCGGATGAGATGAGCTGGGAGACGGGTCACGTTTTCGGAGAGTCGAGCGGCGACGTGTTCTGCGGTCTGGTTGTCGACTTTGATCAGCATCCCATACCGGGTGGAGCGTTCTACCAGGGTGGCGACGGCCGACTTCCCGTTTTTGCCGATGATCAGGTCTCCTTCCCAGTGGCCGGGAACGGCGCGGTCTTCTGCTTCGGGGGGACGCTCGGAAATGTTGACCATCCCTGAAATGCGGCCTTTGTTGCCGTTGCGGGCTGCCCGAGATTGGGGTCTACGGCGGGTCTTTCCCGAACGGAGAGCGGCTTTGACCTGGGCTTTCAGTTCGCCTTTGGCCTGCACATATAGGGCCTGGTAGATCGACTCGTGTGACACCCACCACTCCGGATCGTCGGGATGGTCACGTTTGAGAACCTCGGCTACCTGTTCGGGTGACCAACATTCGATGACCAACAACTCCCAGACGATATCCCACAGCCAGGGTCGGGTCTCCCACCACCGCTCCCGGGTGCGCCGAGCTGTCCGGTCGGCACGATCCTGGGCCCGATACGCCCGATAGCGGTCTCGGCCACCACCAGCGGTGATCTCCCTACCGATCGAGCTGCGATGCCGGCCCAACCGGAGGGCGATCACCGTATTGGTATCCCCAGCAGCGACCCCCAACATGATCTGCTCCCGCTCATCGATCCTCAGAGCATTCGCACGAGGTTTCCGTTCACGTAGTGCCACCACCCCATGCTCACTGACCAGACTTTCCACGGTGCTGATCGAAACCCCCGCCAACCTCGCCGCCTCGCGTTGGGTCACCCCCCGACTCAACGCACGCAACACGACATGAACCTTGGCCCACGGTGTCTTCGGATAAGCCACAAACCCTCCCCAGGTCATGGCTTGTTGCGATCACCACTTGAAGACACTC
>CAXMPL010000134.1:0-5092 GCA_964195125.1 uncultured Kiloniellales bacterium
CCTTCCAGAGCGCCAGCACCGGTGCGGCGACAAACAGCGACGAGTAGGTACCGAGCGCAATCCCGATGAAGAGGGCGAGAGCGAACTCGCGAAGCGTGGCGGCACCCAAGGCAAACGAGCCGATCAGCAGCAGTGAGCCGACCGGCAGCAGCGAGGTGAGCGAGGTGTTGATGGAGCGCATCAAGACCTGATTCATCGAGGTGTTGACGATCGCGGTGTACGTATAGCGGTCCTGCATGAGTTCGACGTTCTCGTCGACCTTGTCGAACACGACAACCGTGTCGTAGAGCGAGTAGCCCATGATGGTGAGAATCGCGATCACCGTGGCCGGGGACACCGAGAATTGAAACAAGGCGAAAATGCCGCCAGTGATAGCGAGATCGTGGAACAAGGCGACAAGCGCGGCGACGGCCATCTTCCATTCGAATCGCCAGGCGATGAACAATGACACGACGATGAGAAAGATGCCGAGCGCCTGAAGGGCGCGCCTGGTGACTTGGGCGCCGAAGGTGGGACCGACGGCCGAGACCGTGACTTCGTTGACGTTCACCGCTGCTACGTCGGCGACGCTCAGGATGAGTGCGTCCTGAGAGTCGGGGGGAAGGGCCTCGGTCTGCACCCGGATGAAGCCTTCTCCGGTGAGCTGTACCCGAGCCCCGCTCAACCCGATATCACCCATCGCCGCCCGAACCTCCTCGACGGAGGCATCTGCATGGTTCTCGACGATGATCACCGTCCCGCCACTGAAGTCGATGCTGAGGTTGAGCGGTCGGAATAGGAGCAGCAGCAATGACAGCACGACAAGGATGGCGGAGGCGACGAGTGTGCGTCGCGCCGACCCGACGAAATCGAAGTTGGTCTGGCCGCGGTAGACGCGGGTGAACACGTTCATGCGGTCACCTCGACCAAGTCATCGACGCTGGGCTCGCCGTCGGTCTTGCCCATCGCGCCTCTGATGGAGAACCAGCCGCCCTCGAGCAGCCTGGAGTGGCCGAGCAGCCAGGTGGCGGGGCGGGTGTAGAAATAGGCGACGACCACGTCGATGACGGTGGCCAGCCCGAGGGTGAGGGCGAATCCTTTGACCGGCCCGATGGCCAACAGCCACAGCAGAACGGCGGCAAGAAGGGTGACAGTGTCCCCCTTCAGGTTGGTGGAGAACGCGCCGGGGAAGGCGTGGTCGATCGAGGGACGGAGCGGGCGTCCGCCGTGGACCTCTTCCTTGATCCGTTCGAAGTAGACGATCGACGAATCGAGGGTGATCCCGATCGAGACGACGATCCCGGTCACGCCCGCCAGGGTGAGGGTGGTTCCCTGTGTTTCTCCAAGCAGAATGATCGAAGCGACAAGGATCGCACCGAACACCGACAGGCCGACTATGGCGACAACACCAAGCACCCGGTAGTAGAGGATCATGTACACCGCGACAAGCAGCAAGCCGATCATTCCGGCGATCAGCCCTGCTCGTAGCGAGTCCTCGCCGAGTGAGGCGGATACGGATTCAACGCGCTCGCGCTCGAAGGTGGTCGGCAACGCTCCGTAGTTGAGGATGGCGGCTAGTTCGTCTGCTTCCTGCTGTGGGTTGTCGCTGGCCCCGATGGTGATCACGACCTGATTCGGATCCAGGCCCTGGTCCGGATCCACGCCGTCAGCGACGAACGGGGACGACTGAACAACGCCATCGACGACGATGGCGAGCTGACGTTGTCGCGAGTTGACCGGGAAGCTTGCCAGCACACCGGTTGCTTCGCGGAATTTCTCTCCCCCTTCATCGGTGAAGTCAGGGACCACGACCCATGCTCCGGCCCCAAGCTGGCCGCCTTGGCCTGATTGGCCGCTGAACTGCGCTTGGCCACCCTTCATGTCGACTCCGGTGAGGAAAGCCGGGCCGACTACATAAATCCCCAGACTCTGCGTCGCTAGCAAGTACCCGATCTCGTCGACATCGTCAGGATCCGAGAGACCTGTTTCTGGATTGATATTCGGCGGATGTTCCCCATCGGGGTTCGTAAAAAAGGGGCTCTCTGCCACGATGTCGATAACGGCGCGGAAGGACATCTCGCCGGTCGTCCCCACGGCTCGTAGGGCGCGCTCTCGGTCCTCGACCCCGGGGAGCTGAACAACGATCGACCGATCGCCCTGCACCGAGATCTCGGGCTCCTGGACGCTGCCAAGACCCTCGATCCTGCGCCTCATCACTTCGACTGCGGTCTCCAGAGTGCCCTCGGGCGTGCCCTCCGGGGCCACCAGGACGACGGCAAACCCACCCTGGAGGTCGAGGCCGAGTTTGGCCTCCCACCCCGCCGCCAGCATGGCGGCGAGCGATCCCCACGCAATAGCGAGGGTCAGCAGCAGGGTGACGAGCATCCGGCGGCGGCTCACTCCTGGTCTTCCTCGATCCGCTCTGCGACTGCCCGCTTGGCGACGCGCATCGTGTTACCACCACCGATATCGATCGTGTAGCTGTCGTCGTCCTCGGAACGTACGCGCCCGTAGATGCCACCGATGGTGCGGACATCGTCGCCCACGGTGATCGCGCTGAGCAACTGCTGTGCCTTCTTGGCCTGCCGGCGACGGGGCAGCATGACCATGACGTAGAACAGCACACCGAGGATGACCAACGGGAGCAAGAACGTGAACGCGCTGCTCCCTCCATCGGCTTGAGCAAAGATCGGCTCAAGCACGGCTAGATGAGGCATAGGAATCTCCAATCGTGCGTCAGCGGCAGCCACCGATGAAGCGGCTGGAACCTTACCCCAGAGCCAAAGCAAGTCGCGAGTCGCAAATGGCGCGGACCTAGCTGATTATCCCTAGGAATTAGCACTTGAGGCCCGTGACGATCCCGGTTCCATCGCCAATAAGGAGCTCCATGCCTTCTTGAGGGAGCAGCCGGGTGGACAGCGGACATGGATTGCCATTTCCAAAACAGAGGTGAAGGGATGCCCCAGCAGCCGTCCCGGGCGCTGATAGCGGCGATCTCCACTGCCGCGCCAGTGTACGAATGGGTCAACCTTGCCAGCATCGGCAGCTCGCTCGTGACGCCTAGAAACATTGGGGCATAGTGTCTCCCCTGAGCACTCCGCGTAACGAGCGCCGGAGTGCCGCTGGGGAGCAGGTGCGGGATGCGTTCGTTCTGGCGCGAGAATCCGCTGATCTGGACGGGGGCTGGGCGGGCTGGATTGCGAGTCGACCATTCCTAGCCTCGGTGTTGGTGACGCGGGAGGAGAGCCAAGTGGCGCTGCGCATAGTCAAGGCAGCAGACCGGATCGATGACACTGCGAGCGGCGCCATGATCCGAGAGGCGGCGATCTCCGGCACCACGACCGGTGCCAAGCACCTATGGGTCGGCTACGTGGAGCTGCCGCCAGCAATGCAATCAGCGGTCCACCACCACGGGGAGTCGGAGACCGCCATCTACGTCATAGGTGGTCGGGCCCGGTTCGCCTCGGGCGACAACCTCGGCGACATCCACGACGCCACCGCAGGTGACTTCGTGTGGGTTGGGCCCTATGACCTGCACGTAGAGATCAACCTGAGTGACACCGAACCCGTCCGCATGGTGGTGGCGAGATCTACCCAAGAAGCGATCGTCGTCAATGTGACGCCACCTGAAGGTTGGTCCCCACCCACCTGACCGGTGAGGCCAGGAAAGAGCGAGCGCCGATGTGCCGATATGGGCGGGTATCAGCGGTACGGTGTCCCATTCTGATGCCAGAAAACGAAGCTGACGTCGGATGAATCGAACTACCGCAGCCTGGTTTGGACTCGCTGGTGTCTTGCCCCTTCTCGGGTCGGCCCTGTTCACGTTCAGCTCAACGACCTATTTGCCGCCTTTGACGGATTCGTCGAAGAGTTGGGCTTGGAGAAGATCAGAACCGTCGGCGACGAATACATGGTCGCAGCAGGGGTTCCCCAGGCACGGCCTGACCAGCTGGAAGTGCCGATATCGAGCACTCGCCGATCAGGGCGATATCGCTCATATTGCGCGATCGGTGCGGGTGCTGTGAAATCGCGGCATTGGCGGGGGCCGGTCAGCCGGGCATGGCGCCTTGTGAGCCGGCGGTGGCTGTCGCGTCCGCCGAAGTCATAAGCCATCCTGTCGTTATGGCGCCTGCTGCGACTACGAGTGATACCAGCGCTTCCCATCCCGTCACGATATCCGAGGTACACGCCCCGCTTACCACATCCGGTCCCAAGATCCCGGACGAGCCGCTCACCGTGGAACTCACCTCCCACAGCCAACCCGACTCGCCACCCAACGCTGCGTCAACATACAAGACCGTGCCATCAGCCAATACCTGTACGCAGCGCGGATCGAGGTGAATGAACAGGACCACGACCGCCGCCGCCCAGAGCAGCCACACCACAAGGGTCGTCACCGCTTTGCTGGCAACGCTGCCCACCGGCCTCAGGTTCGAGTAGGACCAGAACCAAATGATCCCCAACAACACCATCGGGACACCGAGTACGAAGAGCACCGGTAGAGAAGTCACTCCGGCGAGCCCCGCCGGAAGCAGCAATACCGGCCTACCGGTCAACCCTGCCAGCGCCAAAGTCGCCGGGACCGCTACCACCACGGCGAGAGCCACCGCTCCCCCCAGCTCCAGTGTCACGGGAAGGTCGCTGCCTACCAGCCGCAGCACGAAGACCGCTGCCGCCAGCGCATAACCAACCCCGACAGCCAACCACGAGACCGGAGCAACGCGCGGCTCAGTAGACGATCCGTTCACGTCAGTCGGTCGCTGGCGGGTCCAGACGAGAGACAGGATCGAGAGAACAAAAGCGATGAGAAGCACGAGCACACCCAGCGGCGCGTTGACGAGGACGAGAATTAGGCCGCCAAGCCAGGCGATTCCTCCGATCACCTTGACGATCTCGTGCGCGGCCTTACTGGGCATTCCCAAACGCTACGCAGTTGATTGATCCCGGTCCAGGTGGCCACCCTCGACCAGCGCACCAACGGTCGCGAAGGGCGCTCCGTGACATTGGTTAAAACCCGTTTGTTGCCAGAGAGGACCCGCCCACGTATGTGCCGTTCTCGCGCACTCTTCGACATGTTCGTTATGGCGCATAGTGGGTGATCGGGGTTGGAGCT
>CAXMPL010000135.1:0-1946 GCA_964195125.1 uncultured Kiloniellales bacterium
AGGGGCCGACCAGGCGATCGACATAGTCCCGGATGTCGATGGGCAACTCCTCAGCGTCTTGGACAACGAAGCCGGCCCTGCAGTTCAACGCACCCCAGATGCCGAAAGCGACCGTGAACCGATCGCCACGCTCGATGCGCCGGTCCCCAGGGCTGAGCAGCCCGAGCGAAGCCCGTTCCCCACTGGTCAGCATCAGATGACACGACAGCGGCATGCCATTCCATTCGAGCAGCCTGACCGCCTCTTGTTCGCTCATCCCGGGCCGGAGCCCGAAAAGCAGTTGTCGAACGCCGTTGGAGGTATGGCAGGCGGCGTACTCGAACGCTGCCAGCTGTTCGACCTCGTTGATCACGCGCAGCCCGTCGGCGGCATCGATGAGCAGACCGGTAGCATTCTCGACGGCGCCGGCTGCTCCGGTGATGGCGCGCAACTCGTCCACGAGAAATGCCGGCGCATCGAGCATCTCGGGCCGGCCGTAGTCCTTCCAGCCGATGACACCGGCCCGGCTGCCGTTGGCGACGCCCTCATCGGCAAGGATCTCGGCAAGCGATCGAGACCGATCCCGTGGCTGGCTTGGCAGGCTCAGGTCTTGAAACAGCTCGATGCGCATCGACAGCGGCGCCGCATCGGCCATGCCGATGCACTCGTTCCCCACCAGGATGGCCGGCTCGTCGGCTCCACCGATGACGAGAAGCGCCTCCTCGAAGCGTGGGTCGAAACCAGTGAGGTAGGCGAGGTTGGCGCTGTGCTCACGGTCGCCGTAGACGATAAGCCGGTCATACCCGCGCTCCCCGGCGCGCTGTTGCAGCCGGTCCAGGCGATCTCGATAGATCGCATCGGGAATCTGCGGCATCTCGTCTGGCATGCCAAACTCGGGCAGCTCAACCTTGGCGACACGCGGCGTTGTCATCGCAGTCATGTTCGCACGATCAGCTCTGGGGTGGGATCCACAGCTGCGCCTCGGTGGCCCCACGCTCGATGGTGGCGAACCGGTTGGCGTCGATAGCGACCCAGGGGCCCGTTTCACCATCCGGCCAGTGCACGCGGAGCTCGGCGGTATCGGCGGCTCCCAGCCCGAAATGGATCCAGCCCAGCTGGTCCCCGGCGTGGCCGCCGCCGATGGTCGACTCACGATGCATGGTGTCGTCGCCAAACCTCAGCTCGATCCACGAGCCAATGGCGTTCCGATTGGAACCCGTCTGAGCGAGCTGGACTGCAATCCAATTGCCCATCGGTCGCGGCTCCGTCGCTTCGCCCCACCCAACGTTGCGCCACAACTTGACGTTCTCTCTGCGGTTCACCTCGACCAGGTCGAGCATCCCGTCGAGGTTGAAATCCGCAAGCGCGGCACCCCTGGTACGGGCGAAGCTGAGAAGGCCGGCGGCTTCTGCACTTTCGGTGAAGGTTCCGTCCTGGTTGCCCAAGAGCAGGTTATTCGGGTCATCCGCCGCCGCCTCGACCATGGCCTCGACGTTGCCTTTGGCAATGAAGAGGTCGATGAACCCGTCGTTGTTGACGTCCTGGAACTCGGCGTGCCAGGCGGTTGATGGCATCGTCGTGTCTCCGGTGAACGGTCGATGCGCGGTAACCCCTCGCCCAAAGGCGATGTCTTGATACTGCGGCTGGGCTGCCCCCTCGGCCAGGGTCTGGAGCTTGTTGTCGCCCATGCTGGTCAGGAAGACCTCGGGCAGACCGTCGCCCGTGATGTCCTGGCTGGCGATGCCCATACCAAAGATCTGCATGCTCTCCCACCCGTCATCTTCGGTGTAGAGACGGGGCGGCTGGCCTTCCTCGACACGCCACAGCTGCTCCTCACCGTTCCGGTAGTACTGCCGGTCGTTCGTCGCGCGCAGGTCGCCGCGACCGGACCGATCCCAGTCGCTGAACAGGATCGACAGTGTGCACCACCCAGGAGAAAGGGCGGTGGGAGGCGCATAGCGCGCGGC
>CAXMPL010000136.1:0-6103 GCA_964195125.1 uncultured Kiloniellales bacterium
CACCGCCTGCTCCAAGGGGAGGTCGGTTCGGGTAAGACGGTCGTGGCCCTGGCTGCTCTGCTCCTCGGTGTCGAGGCCGGATATCAGGCGGCGATCATGGCTCCGACGGAGGTGCTCGCCGACCAGCACTATCTGTCGACCGTGGCGGCCATCGAGGACGCCGAGTTGGCCCCGGCAGGAGTGGACGGCGCCGCCGGAACCGCCAATCTGTTCGAGAAGGGTGACTCGCCCGAGGTTCGTGTTGCGTTGCTCACCGCCAATCAGGCAATAAGCAACGTCGCATCAGACCACAGCCACGCCGATCTCCTCGGGCTCATTGCCGCCGGAGAGATCGACCTCGTTGTCGGCACCCACTCGCTCATCCAAGAAGGCGTCGAGTTCGCCAGGCTCGGCGTCGCCGTCGTCGACGAACAGCACCGTTTCGGTGTGCACCAACGGGTTCAACTTCGGGAGAAGGCGCAGAACTACGACCCGGACCTCCTGATCATGACCGCCACCCCCATCCCGCGCACCCTGGCGATGACGTTGTACGGGGACCTCGACGTGTCGGTGCTCGATGAGATGCCACCGGGCTGGATGGAAGTGCCCACCCGCCATGTCGGCCCCGACGACACCTCTGTGCACGATTTGATCAGATCAGAGGTCGCCGCCGGCCACCAGGCGTTCATCGTGTGCCCGCTGGTCGAAGACTCCGACAAACTGCAGGCCAAGTCGGCGACCGCAGAGTACGAGCGGCTCATCGGGGTCTATCCGGACCTGACTCTCGGGCTGCTGCACGGCCAGATGCGACCGGCGGAGAAGGACGACGTGATGCGCCGGTTCCGAGCCGGGGAGATCGACGTGCTCGTCGCCACCACCGTGATCGAGGTTGGGATCGATGTGCCAAATGCCACCGTCATGGTGATCGAAGATGCCGACCGATTCGGGCTCAACCAGCTCCACCAGTTGCGAGGCCGCGTTGGGCGCCCCCGCCCAGGCGGCGTGCTTCCGTCGTTTTGCATCCTGGTTGCCGAGCCCACCACACCCGAAGGCGAGGCTCGCATCGAGGCCATGGTCGCCACTAACGACGGGTTCCGGCTCGCCGAAGAAGACTTGCGCATCCGCGGTCAGGGCACGGTGTTCGGGGCCCGCCAGTCCGGGATGACCGACCTGAAACTTGCCGACCTGCTGCGGGACCTCGACGTCCTGGTCACCGCCAGACGGGAAGCATTGGCGCTGGTGCAGCAAGACCCCAAGCTCTTCGAGCACCCCGATCTCGCCGAGGAGGTGCGGCTGTTCCTCGGCGACGATGACGAGTGGCTGCAGCGGTCCTGATGCGGATCATTGCCGGCGCCGCCAAGGGGCGTCGCCTGGTTACCCCGCCGACCGGCACCCGGCCGCTCACCGGAGTGGTCCGCGAGGCGCTGTTTTCCATCCTCGCCGACACCGTCACCGACGCCTCCGTGCTCGATCTGTACGCCGGGTCAGGATCGTTCGGGCTCGAGGCGCTCAGCCGCGGCGCCGCCTCCGCGGTTTTCGTCGAACATGACCGCGACGCCGTTGCCGCGCTCGAGGGCAACATCGGCACCACGGCACTTGGCGGTCGGACCGTGCGATCCGACGTCGACACTTTTCTCCGCGACTCCGAAGACCGCTTCGACGTCGTTTTCGTCGACCCTCCCTTCCTGCTTGACGACGCCATCGTCGACGGCATTCTCGGGCTCGTTGCCGACCGGATAGACGATGGGGGCACCGTCATCGTTCACCGCCGCGCGGGTGGCAGGCAACCGGCATCGGATAACCTACGACTCAGAGACCAGCGACGGTACGGTGACAGCGAGCTGTGGCTGTACCAGAAGGAGGAAGGGTGACCGTCGCCCTCATTCCGGGGAGCTTCGACCCCCCGACCAACGGCCATCTCGACGTCATCGAACGATGCGCGCGTTTATTCGATGAGGTCGTCGTCGCCGTGATCAAGAACCCGTCCAAGAAGCCCCTGTTCACCGAGGTCGAGCGCATCGAGCTGCTGGTCACGGTCACCTCCCGCTGGGACAACGTCACCATCGGCGCCTTCGGCGGACTGCTCGTCGACTACGCCGAGGAGGTCGGCGCCGACGTGATCGTCAAAGGGCTGCGAGCCGTCACCGACTTCGACTACGAGCTCCAGATGTCACAAATGAATCGTCATCTATCTGGGATCGATACGATGTTCGTGGCCACCAAACCCGAGTACGGGTACCTTTCATCGTCCCTGGTCAAGGACGTTTCCAGCTTGGGTGGCTCGGTCGACTCCCTTGTACCCGAGGTGGTCGCCACGGCATTGAAGGAGCGAGCGGGGTGACCGTCGAACCCCCCGAGCACGATCAGCCGGCTCCGCCACTGCCTGGCAAGGTGCTCGACATGCTCGAACAGCTGATGATCGACGTCGAGAATGCCCGCCAAGTCCCACTGTCCAACAGCGTCATGGTCAGCCAGGAGGAGATGCTCGACAACCTTTCCAGGATCCAGAAGGAGCTGCCAGAGGAGCTGCGGGCGGCGCGCTGGATGGTCCGTGAACGCGAGGCATACATCGCGAGGACGAATGAGACCGCACGCGGTGTTTTTGCCGAGGCCAAAAAGCGCTCGGACGAGCTGGTCTCCGAGTCCTACATCGTCCAGGAGGCCGTCGAGGAGGCAAATGCGCTGGTGCGCAACGCCGAGGGGGAGGCCCGTCGCATACGGCTGGAGTCCGAGGACTTCGCCGAGCGGCACCTGGCCGAGGCCGAACAGGTGCTCGGGGAACTGCTGCGCTACGTGCGCGAAGCCCGAGCCGAGCTCCACCAGGCGCTGCCCCCGGCCCCGGAACCCCCGATCAGCGAGTAGAGAGTCGCCGATGACTTCTTCTCTTTTCACCATGAACGTTGCCGATCTTGTCGGGCGCGATGCCCCGGCCCGAGAAGCGCACATCGAAGCCCCTGTCGACTGGGGCGTCGAGTTGAGCAGAATTCAACCGGATCCACCGCTGGCCGCCGACCTGGTCTTGTCGCATCTCCCCAGCGGGATTCTGGTCAGGGGCACATTGCGCTTTCACGTCGAGCACACCTGCCGACGGTGCCTCACCAACTACCACGAAGAGGCCAGCCATCACGTCACCGGGCTGTTCGAGGTGGATCCGGACGCGGAGGCGTATCCGATCGACGGGGTCGAGATCGACCTCGAACCGTTCCTCAGGGATGAGGCGTTGCTGGCCCTTCCTCTGCTTCCCGAGTGCCCCGATGGGTGTGCCACGGTTGTGACTACACCAGAAACGGACTTGAATACCGATCTCCCGGACCAGGCGACCGCGGTCGATTCGCCGTTCGCGGCGCTGCGAGACCTGCTGCCGCCCGGGGAGTGACGAAACGAGGTTCCGACCATGGCCGTCCCGAAGCAGAAGATGTCGCGGTCCAGGACGCGGCGGCGTAAGGCCCACTGGAAGTTGGCCCCGCCGACGCTTGCGACCTGTCAGCAATGCGGCGCCAAGCACATCCCGCACCGCGTATGCGCAGAGTGCGGTAGCTACAACGGCCGCGTCGTCACCGAAGTCTGACGCAACCATGGCCAGAATCGCCGTGGACGCGATGGGTGGCGATCATGCACCCCTGGAAATCGTCCGTGGCTCGGTCGATGCCTCCCGCCACGGCATCGACGTGGTGCTGGTAGGCGATGAGCCCGCGATTCGACCCATCCTCGACCGATTCGACGCCGACCTCCCCATCGTGCATGCCGGTGAAGTCATCGACATGCATCAGGACCCTTCTCGAGCCCTCCGTGAAAAAAGGGACGCGTCGGTCCTGGTCGCGGCTCGCCTGGTGGATGATGGACAGGCCGCAGGGCTCGTCTCCGCAGGCTCCACCGGGGCAACGCTGGTTGCGGGAGCTTTCATCATCGGGAGGCTCGCCGGGGTGTCGCGCCCGGCGATTGCCTCGATCTTCCCGACAAGGGAGGTGGTCGTCGATATCGGCGCCAACCTCGAGGTTCGACCGGAGCATCTCGTTCAGTTCGCCATCATGGGCAGCGCCGTGGCCCAGGTGTATCTCGATCTCGATGAGCCGCGCGTTGGCCTGCTCAACATCGGGGAGGAGCCGGGCAAGGGCCGGCCGCTGGAGCGGGTTGCCTTCGAGCTGCTGGAGAAAGCGGAGACGATCCACTTCGTCGGCAATGTGGAGGGCAGAGATCTGGGCCGCGACATGGCCGACGTGTTCGTCACGGACGGCTACACCGGAAACATCCTTCTCAAGACCGGCGAGGGGACGGCCCGGGCGATCTACCGCATGCTGCTGGAGGCGATGCAGGCGGATGAGTATCAAAAGGCGCTCGCCACTCTGAGCCCTGCATTCATCGAACTCCGGCAGCGGATCGACCCAGAGACGACTGGGGGAGCACACCTGGTGGGCACGGAGGGGGTTGTTGTCATCGCCCATGGGGGGAGCTCGCACCGCGCCGTCGACAATGCGATCCGGATGGCGGCCGAGGGCGTCGACCGCGGCCTGGTGGAGCGAATCGCCAACGGGCTCGACGGCGCTGGTCAGTGACCGGCACTGCAGACGACCCCATCGCTGCGTTGGAGGAGGCGATGGGGTACCGATTCCAGGATCCGGCGATGCGCGACGAAGCGCTGACCCATCCGTCCTTCGCAGCAGAGCATGCTATGGCTCCAAACTACGAGCGTCTCGAATTCCTCGGCGATGCCGTGCTCCAAATGGCCGTGACCCGCTACGTGTATTCCGCCATGCCCGGAGCCCCGGAGGGTGACATGACGTTGGTCCGCGCCGGGGTCGTCGCCGAACCGGCGTTGGCGACGATGGGCCGGGCATGGGGCGTGCCCGATGCGGTTCGGCTGGGCCGCGGCGAGACGCTGACCGGCGGGCGCGACAAGGAGTCGATCGTATCCGATGTGGTCGAATCCCTGCTCGGCGCCGTCTACCTCGAAGCCGGGTTCGCAGCCGCCGAGGAGATCGTGCTCCGCCACTGGGCGGAACTGGTCGAAGATCTCACGGCCGAGCCCGGACGTCGCGACTACAAGACCCGGCTCCAGGAGGTACTGGTAGCCGCGGGCACGGACGTGTCGTATGTCGTGACCGACACCGGACCTGAGCACGCCAAGGAGTTCACCGCGATTGCGGTCTCGGCCGGCGAGGAGCTGGCTACGGGGCACGGCAGCTCGAAGAAACGCGCCGAACAAAATGCAGCCCGCCTGGCCCTGGACAAGGTCCAGAGCCAAGACTCCTGATACTTGGTACTTGGTATTTGTTACTTGCGACTCGAGCGAGCGGCGCGAGCGCCCGAGTACTCACACCGTTGTAATTCTCACTGGTAAGCTCGCCGGACCGTGCTGCTGAAGAGGCTTACGCTCGTCGGCTTCAAGTCGTTCGCCGACCGGACCCGGCTCGAATTCGACGCCGGGGTAAACATCGTGGTCGGGCCAAACGGATCGGGGAAGTCGAACCTGCTCGACGCCATCGCCTGGGTCATGGGCACTCAAGCCACCAAATCCCTGCGAACCGAGAAGATGGACGACGTCGTGTTTGCCGGGACGGCTACGCGACCGGCGGTTACCCGCACCGAGGTTTCTCTCATGTTCGACAACAGCGATGGTTTTCTACCCGTCGATCTGTCCGAGATCACCATCACCAGGCGCCTGCACCGAGATGGGACGTCCGAGTACGAGCTCAATCGAACGCCGTGCCGCCTCCTCGATATCCAGGAATTGCTCTCAGACGGTGGCGTGGGCAGGCACCAGCACGTTCTGGTGTCGCAAGGACAAATCGGAGGGATCCTGACGGCCAGCACCGACGAGCACCGGGCGGTGATCGAAGAGGCCGCAGGAATCACCAAGCATCGGACTAGACGCGATCGTGCCGTTCGTCGCCTCGAGGCAACCGAACTGGACGTGGCGCGTCTCAAAGACATCCTGACCGAGAAACGTCGCGCTCTGCGCCCGCTGAAGCGCCAGGCCAACGCTGCGGCCCGCCATGGCGACGTCAAGGCCCTGGCCAAGTCCCTCCGCCTGTGGCTGGGTGGCGAAGAGTTCCGCCACCTCGAGGCGCGCACGACGGACGTCACCAAGGAGCAGGCCGACCACGACGGTTCGGTCGAGAACGAG
>CAXMPL010000137.1:0-2376 GCA_964195125.1 uncultured Kiloniellales bacterium
CACCTCGGTGTTGAAGCGGAACTCGCCACCCTTGGCTTCGGCGGCGCGCTGCAGGTTGTGGGTCGCCAGTTGCGGGTCGGTGATGTAGCCGGCTACCGGCGAGTAGATCGCCCCGTCCAGGTCCTCCGATGGCTCCTCCCAGAAGCGGTCGTCGTCGGCTCGGGTGGCCGGGGCGAACCTCCCGGGGTTGATGCCGGGGATGCGCTCTGCGAGGGTCTTGTTGTCCCAGATCTCGTAGGGAATGCCGATCTCATCGAAGATCGGCAGCACCTTGTCGGCGTACCGCTCGTCGTTACCCAGATAGACCGCGCCGCATTCGATGTACTCGATCAGGCCCCTCTCGTCCTCGACCTCGAGGTACTCCGCCCAGTTCCTCCAGTACAAGACCCCCTCGTAGGCCATGGCCACGCCCGGCCACGTCGAGTAGTGGGTGCGGATGATGGCGCACGAGTTCGCCGTCGATCCGTATCCGGAGGCGGGCAGCTTGTCGAGATTCACCGTGCGATAGCCGGCCTTGGACAGTTCGAACCCGAGGTTGGCGCCGATGATCCCGGCGCCGATGATGACGACGTCGTAGCGGTCGGTCATACGCCGAGGATATCGGGCACATCGTCGGTAGTCGGCTACGGCGGGAGCGCTCCCCCCTCTGCGGTGCGTCGCTCCACATAGTCGTCCAGCTCGGCCCGGATCGCATCGTCGAGCGGGGGCGGCTCGAAATCGGCGACGATCTGCTTCCAGATCGTGTTCGCCCGTTCGGTCGCCGTCAGCGAACCTGCCTCCTCCCATTGCCCGAAGTTCTGCCGGGTGAACACGATCGGCTCGTAGAAGGCGGTGTCGTAGCGCTCCAGGGTGTGCTCGGTGCCGAAGAAGTGCCCGCCCGGCTGGACGGATCCGATGGCGTCAAGAGCCATTTCGCCGTCCGAGGTCCCCAGGGGCTGGAACACTTCGGCGAACATTTGCACCATCTCAACATCGAGGATGAACTTCTCGAAGGAGGCGCTCAGGCCGGATTCGACCCATCCGGCCGCATGAACGATCATGTTGGCGCCACCGAAGATGGCGCCCATCATGTTCATCATGGTCTCGTAGCCGGCCTGAGAATCGGCCACGATCGAGGTGCAGACTGCCGAGGACCGCCATGGGAGCCCGATGTGGCGAGCGAGCTGACCGCTGGCCAGGGCCGCCTGCACCGCCTCGGGCGTCCCAAACGACGGAGCGCCCGAGCGCATGTCGACGTTGGAGGTGAAGGCCCCGTAGACGACGGGGGCGCCGGGCCGGACGATCTGAGCGAGGGCGATTCCGGCGAGCGCCTCGGCATGTTGCAGGGTCAGGGCTCCGGCGAGTGTCACCGGTGCCATCGCCCCGGCCAGCGTGAACGGGGTGATCACCGATACCTGGTTCTTTTCGGCGAACTGAATGATCCCGAGCGCCATCGGCACATCGAGCTGCCGGGGCGAGTTGGTGTTGATGATCGTGAAGCAGTGGGCCTGTTCGGTAAACTCGTCCTCGCTTAGCCCGAGGGCGATGCGCTGCATGTCGAAGACGTCATCGACCTGGCCCCTTCCGCGCGCATAGACAAACGGAGCCTTGTCGCTGAGCGTGAGCATCGCCCGCATCGTGTCCAAGTGTCGTATCTCCAGCGGGGAGTCCTGGGGCTCCACCGTCCCGTCGTTGGTATGGATGGCGTCGTAGTGCTGGGTCAGCCGGACGAAGTCTTCGAAGTCCTGCAGGGTCCCCGCCCGCTTCCCCCGGTCGAGATCGGTGGCATGCGGGGGCCCGCCGACCGGCATCATCACCACGGTGGACCCACCCACATGCACCCGTCGCGTCGGCTCTCGCGGGGTGATGTCGAACTCGGCGGGAGCAGTGCCCAGGGATGCCGTCACCAGCTCGGGATCTAATCTGACCAGTTGCTCGTCCTCGTCGACGGTGGCCCCGTCGGCCTTGGCGAAGATTGCGCGGCCCTCTGGCAGCAGCACCCGCATCCCTTCGTCCCGCAGCACTTGCAGCGCGGCCTGATGGATCTGCTCGACCTGGTCGTCGGCGAGGATCCTCAGCGGCTCGAAGGGGTTGACGATATGCCGGTAGTACTCGGGCGGCGGAGCCGGGCCCGTGCGACGCTTTCTCGCTCGACGCCTTGGCCGCTTGGCCGCCTCTTCCTCTGCCATGGTGCGGTCACGATACCTTCGACCTTGGCGGGATGCCCCTGGGCCTGCTTTTTGGGGGAATGCGGCCGCATACACTGGCATCGGAGGTGCCCATGCCCATTTCCGTCGACGAGCTGCTGCGGCGGGCTCGAGCCGTGCTGGACCGGATTCCTGCTGAGGACTTGGAGCGGGAGCTGGAAGCAGGTGCCCTGCTCGTCGACATCAGGCC
>CAXMPL010000138.1:0-1693 GCA_964195125.1 uncultured Kiloniellales bacterium
GGGCCAGGGTCGAGTGAACCCGGTCGCCTCGATCGAAGCCACTCGGATGATGCTCGATCATCTCGGCGAGACCGATGCAGCGGCCGGGCTCGAACGGGCCGTCGCCGCAACGATGGCGGCGGGGGAAGTCCGCACCAGAGACATCGGCGGGACGAACACGACCGAAGAGGTTGGCCGTGCCATCGCCGAGAGGCTGCTCGCCTCCTGAGCCGGCCTCGACGCCGGCAGCGTTCGTTGCCGGTTGACGTGCGGCGGAGTGACTCGAGCCGTCAGTCCGCAGTGAGTTCGCCGACCTCGTCTGCGGTGGAGCGTTGGGATATCCTCCGCCCGAGCGCCTCGATCCCGAGCACGACCAGGAAGGCGACGACTGCGGCGACCACGGCCTCCGGTATGTGCTCTCCCGGTGCCTCCAGCGCAGTGCTGTCCACACCCAGCGGCCATGGCCACAGCACGCGCAGCGACCCGATCATCAGACCGATCAGGGCTGCCATCACCGTGTTGTAGTGATCACGGAGCGCCCTGTGGAGGATTTGGGCGAACAGGGCAAGCCCGACGATGGCGCCGAGGGTGAACACCCCTAGGGAAAGGAAGTCGCGGTCGGTCACCGATGCGAGCACCGCCGCATACATGCCGAGCATGACGAGGATGAACGAGCCGCTGATCCCTGGCAGGATCATGGCGCAGATGGCAATCGCTCCGGCGGCGAAGAACGCCCACAGCGCCGGTTCCCCGATCTGTGATGCGGTCTCGGCCGACGTGCTCTCGGTCAGACCGAGCAGAAGAAAAACGGCGATGCCGACGCCGAACATGATCGCGATTCGTTTCGTGTCCCGAACGGTGAGCAACTTCCACGCGATCAACGCGGACCCGGCGACGAGCCCAAGGAACAAGGCCGCCATCACCTCGGGATAGTCGTGGAGGAGTCGCTGCAGGGCCGAAGCCAGCGAGACGATGGCGATCAGGATGCCGGCCCCGAGCGGCAGGATCAACCCCCACTCCACTTCGCCCAACCTGGTTTTGGTCTCATCGAAATCAAGGCGAACCAGGTTTCCGAGTGCCGAGCTACCGGCCCGGATCGACGCCACCAGACGTTCGTAGATACCGAGGACCAGCCCAATGGTCCCGCCGGAGACGCCGGGCACGATGTCGGCTGCGCCCATGAGGAACCCACGGACGATGGAGAACGGGATCTCGCGAAGCACGGGTGGAATTGTAGGGAGTGAGGTGGGCACGGAAGGTGGATCGGGTCCCTTGGTCGGGGTCCTGAAGCCTCTACTTCACCCCGTCTCCGGTACCTTGGCGAGGCCTTCGACGACTTCGAACCCCCGTACTTCTCTGAACTGGGAAGGATCCAGCTTGATCTTGGCCGACCTCGAGCCGGCACCGACGATCACCCAGTCGCGGTCGAGCACGCCGGCGTCCACCCACACGGGGAGCCCCTCCGGCAAGCCGAATACGGTCACCCCGCCGATTTCCTGGCCGGTGAGGTCCACTGTCAACTCGGCAGGGGCGAAACTCACCTTGCGAACGCCGAGCTTCTTGCGGACGACGCCGTTGACGTCGAGTCGGCTGTTCGCCAGGACCAGGCAGACGGCGTTGTGGCCTTCCGGTTTCCGCGACGCCACCAGGATGGCGTTGGCGGAGTTTTCGAGCGGTATCCCATACGCTTCGCAAAACGCCGCGGTATCGGCGA
>CAXMPL010000139.1:0-4945 GCA_964195125.1 uncultured Kiloniellales bacterium
CGACCGGCTCGCAGTCCCCACTGGGTGAAGCTGACCGACGAGCGCTACCCGCGACTGTCGATGGTCCGGAGCGTTCGCGAGGACGCCGCGCTCTACCTCGGCCCGTTTCGGTCGAGGAAAGCCGCCGAGGTCGTCGTCCACGCCATCTGGGACGCAGTGCCGATCCGCCGGTGTAACGGGCGCGGCAACCGACGCACGGCGGCCTGCTCTTTCTCTCAGCTTGGTGTCGCCGCTTGCCCGTGCGATGGGTCGACCACCGAGGCCGAGTACACCGCGGTAGTCGACCAACTACGAGCCGGCCTGCTGGACGACCCTCGCCTGCTGCTCGACCCGCTCCACCAACGGATGACCACCGTGGCGCGAAGCCAGCGCTTCGAGGAGGCGGCCGACTTCCGCGACCGCTACCGAGCGCTCGCGCGCGCGTTGGAGCGAAAGCGGGCATGGCATGCGCTGCACACCGCCGGCACGCTGTGGCTGGAGGACGCTGCCGGTGACGGGGCCATCGTCAGAGACGGCAGCCTCGCCGCCGCTTGGAACGCAGACGGGTCCCCACCGCTCGTCGCCATGACACCACCCGCCGAACCCGGACCGGGTGTTCCCATATCGGTGGCCGCCGCAGAGGAAGCACACCTCGTCTGGCGCTGGATGACTCGCCAGGGAGTGCAGATAGTCGACGCCTCCGGCGCCCTCAGCCTCCCGATGCGTCCGGTGCCTGCGTTACCGTAAACCTACGCGATCCGCGATCCGGCAGGAACCTTGTGTCCGGGTAATCAGCACACCGCCATCCGGATCGAACGCGGTGACCGCTACGACCCGCCCCCAACAGAGCTTCCGCTGCAGATCGGCCGATTATCTTTCGCCGGCGATGGCAGCGTGCCGAGATCCGCGAAGCGGCCACAGCCGGTACCCCGGGTCCCGTACCCGGGTGTTCGGGTCGGCGCCGGTCACCGTGCCGACTCCGGGGTCCAATGTGACCAGATCTTCGATCGTGGGTGTCATTCCGGCACGCTACCTTCTCGGCATATGCGTTTCATCGTGCAACCGGGGACCGACCCAATAGCTCACGCCGACACTGGGCTGCTCACTGCAATGGGCCTTCCCGGCGGTGGAGTGATCTCTCTCGGAGAGACCCACTGCCTCGTCGCGCCCGGGGATGTTCCGAGCCCAAACTCCCTCCTGGTCGGTCCACGAACACGGTCCAATGCAGATGTCGCTTATGGCTCGGCGGTCAACGCCGAGCGTGCACTCGTTCCCGAGGCACGCCGCGTAATCGTCGACGGGGTAATGGACCTCGACCCGCGCCATCTCGCCAGGTCGCTTCAAGGCAGCGTTGTATCCGAGGGCGACGTCGCCCTGATCCACCGCTCGTATGGGGACGAGAGCAGCGAGCTGGTCGAGGTTCGAGTCCAGGTGGTCGAACCAGGCAGCACAGGTCTGGTGGGAAGCCGCACGCTGGTCAGTTCCCAGGATGGAACGCGCCAACCGAGATCACAGAGCAACACCGAACCGCCAACGACGGAGCATTCGATGATCGCCGGGCTTGAAAACGAGCTGGACACACTCACCGGCTGGCTGACATTGCTCACCGCTCCAGGTGATCTTCCACGATCGTGGGGACTGCCCGAGGTTGCGGGCGTCATTCTCCAAGGCCCTGCCGGTGGCGGAAAATCAGAGCTGGTCACTGCCGCCGCCCAGGCAGCGGGGTGCCAGGTTCATGAGGTTGCAGTCGATCTCGTCTTCAAACCGGAACGCCTGCTCACGCTGCTGGAAACTGCGGTCAAGACAACCGAAACCCCCGCGGTGATCTTTATCGACCGGATCGACGCCGTCGCTGGCGACGAAGCTCTTTATCGCAACCGCGTCGCTGCCATCATGCGTTGGTTCCTGGATGCGGTCGCCTCGCGAGCTGGACTTGCCTGCGTCCTGGGTGCGGCCTATTCGGCAGATCTCGCCGGCGACCTGGCCTCCAGCTCTTTGCTACCACGGACAATGGCGATCCCTCCCCCCGATTCCGATCGCAGGACGCTCCTCTTCAGCGCAGCCCTTGGTCGGGTCCCGACCGAGGAGATCGATGCCGCTCTTCTTGCCGCTCGCTCGCCAGGCTTCTCCGGCGCCGACGTTGTCTCTGCGGTGCTGGAGGCTTCGGCGCGCGCTGCGGGAAGCGGCGAGCTCGTCACTCAGGCCGACCTCGAGGTTGCCATCGATGCAACAACCCCGTCGCTCGGCGCCGCACCAACCGGCGAGATTCCCACCTACGGGTTCGATCGGGTGGCCGACCTCGCCGAGGTCAAACAGCGACTCACTGAGTCGGTGATCTGGCAGATGCAAGACCCGGACCGGTTCACCCGCCTGGGGGTCGACCCGCCAAAGGGCCTGCTCCTCTACGGCCCACCGGGAACGGGAAAGACTTATGTGATCAGAGCCCTTGCCCACGAGTCCGGCGCTGCCTTTTTCCCGATCAAGGGTGCGGAGCTGCTCGATAAGTGGGTCGGAGAATCCGAGCGGGCCGTCCGTGAGGTGTTCTCGCGAGCCGATGCCGTTGCTCCATCCCTGCTCTTTTTCGACGAGCTTGACGCCCTTGCTCCGATCCGCGGAAACGCGTCCAATTCGGTAACCGATTCGGTTGTTGCAGCATTGCTGACCGAGATCGACGGTGTCTCCGACCGCGGCGACGTGTTCGTGATCGGTGCCACCAACCGCCGTGATCTCGTAGACCCTGCGCTGCTGCGGCCCGGCCGGTTCGAGGTGCATCTGCACCTCGGTCTGCCAGAGCCCGAGGCGCGACGAGCGTTCTTCGACGTCTCAGACGTTCCATTCGCCGACGACGTGGACATCAACGACCTCGTACACCGTAGCCTGGGTCGATCCTTCGCCGACCTGTCCGGCATCCTGCGCGAGGCTGCATTGACCGCCCTCAGGCGCGACCCGAGTGCGATCGCGGTGACCGCCGCCGACCTGGAACAGGCCATCGCCTCCGTGCCGGGATTCGCTGCCTAGGCGCAACCGCTCGCAGATACACTGACCGGCCATGAGCAGACTCCTCGTGGTTTTCGTTCTCCTGCTCGCGGCCTGCTCCCCAACCGAGGCGGTCGATGTCGATCCGCCCCAACCAACAACCGCCGACGAGGTCACCAAGCTGCTCGAGGAATCGACGGTGCCTCTTGTCCTCAACGTGTGGGCGTCGTGGTGTGTCCCCTGTCGCTCGGAGGCGCCGCTGCTGGCAAAGGCGAGCGATCGCTTTGAGGGCGAAGTGCAGATGATTGGGCTCAATGTCAGGGACGCCCCGGGTGGAGCGGCGGCTTTCATCGGCGAGTTCTACCTCGATGCCGCCATCGAACACTTCGCCGACTCGGATGGGTTTATCCCAATCGGGCTCGGTGGCAGCCGCGGCGTGCCTCTCACCTTCTTCTACCGCCCGGGAGGCGAGTTGAGCTTCCTCCACTTCGGCGTGATCGACGAACGGACGCTGGCATTGCAGATCGACGAGTTGGTGAACGGCTGATGGAGTTCACCCTGCTGGCCGCAGCCGCCTTCGCGGTAGCTGGCCTGTACGGCATGTTGTGGTGGGAAGCGCGCCACGGAAACGCCGATCGGTGTTCCGGCAATCTCTTCGACATCGCCCTTACCGCTGCTGCCGTCGGGATCTTCATCGGACGCATCGCGGCCATGGTCATCGACGGGGTGAACCCGATCAGGCACCCCGCAGACATACTGCTCGTCCGCGCCGGGGTATACACAGTCGCAGCCACGCTCGGAGCCTTAGTCGTCTTCGCCTGGTTCTCCCGCCGTGAGCTGATCCCGATGGCCGACGGCATCGCCGCCGGCGCCCTCGCCGCTCTCGCCGGCTGGCACGCCGGCTGCGTCGCTCGCGATGCCTGCCTTGGCACCGCCACGGACTTGCCATGGGCGCTCGCCCAGGAAGGCAGCGCGATCACCCGTCACCCGGTCGGTCTGTATGCAGCGTTGTTGTTCGCGATCGCCGCCGTTGCCATTGCCCTGTGGAAGGCCTACCGGTGGCCCGGGGTCGGGATCCCGGCCTCTGCGGCCATCGCCGCCGCCGGAGGGATTCGCCTCTTGACCGAACCGATGCAGCCATCGATCAGTGGAGGGCCGGTTTGGTTCTACGGTCTCGGCATCGTCGTGGGAATCGCAGGGATGGTGTGGTTCACCAGGGCCAAACGTATCGAAAAGCAGACATGACGTTTGTCCCTGCCAACCCAGGGTTCCTAGGCAAGGACTGTCTACGCACTGATGGTCGCTACCAACCGGTCAAGTTCCCGGCGCAAAGTGGCCTCGTCGGCAGCGCCGAACCACTCGACCAGCACAACATCGTCGCCGGTGATCAACACCGAATACGGCTGGTACGGGACGCTGTAAAGCTCCCAGAGCGAGTCATCGAGCCCCCAGTCGAGGCGATGGAACAGCTCGTTGGCGCGTTGTTCGGTCGTCGAGTAATCGGGGGATTTGCCGGCGACGGCAATGAACCTGACCTGATCCTGGTAGTCGGCGGCCACTCGGTCGATGACGGGCAACTCCCGTCGACAGGTCGGTCACCAATCGGCCCAGAACACCATGTACACGGGCTTCTGCTCGACGGAGAGCGTGAAATCGGTTCCATCAGCGAGCGCCAGACTGAAGTCAGGTGCTGGTGGGCCATCTACCACCACCGGTGCTGTGGTCGCCGCGGTGCTCGTTGGTCCGGTCGTGCCAGGTACGTCGCTGACCTGTGGCACCTCGGTGGTCGATGACGAGGTGCTGGACGGCGGAACCGTGTCCAAGGTGTCTTGGGTGATCTGCCCGCTCCCGCAAGCGGTGGCGGTGACGGCAACAACGGCAAGGGCCGGCAGGAATCTCAACACGATCGTCACGCTAACTTCTTCGGCCCCGTAGCCGCATCACTCGATGCTTAACGTTTGGAGAACTCGATCGCGCGGTCGAGTACGGC
>CAXMPL010000140.1:0-6234 GCA_964195125.1 uncultured Kiloniellales bacterium
GTCAAGACCCCGCCGGAGAAGGCGGAGATCCTGGCGCGCTTCGATGACCGCGCCGAGAAGATGGAAGCGCTGTATCAGAAGGGCGTCATCACCGAGGCGGAGCGTCACCAGGAGCTCATCGAGATCTGGACAGAGGCTACCGACGAGGTCAAGGACGCCATGTCGGCGACCCTCAAAGCCGAGCGGTTCAACCCGATGGACATGATGGTCCGATCGGGTGCCCGCGGGAACATCATGCAGCTGAGGCAGATCGCCGGTATGCGCGGTCTGGTGGCGAGCCCGAAGGGCGATATCATCCCGCAGCCGATCAAGTCGAACTTCCGGGAAGGGCTGTCGGTGCTCGAGTACTTCATCTCGACGCACGGGGCTCGAAAGGGGCTCGCCGACACTGCGCTGCGCACCGCCGACTCCGGATACCTGACACGCAGGCTTGTTGACGTCTCGCAGGAGATCATCATCCACGACGACGAGTCCGAGGATCCGGGCATCGTGATCAGAACCAGGGAGGACGACGGTTCATCCGTCCGCCACCTGCAGAACCACATCTTCGGCCGCGCGCTGGCCGAGGACGTCAAGGACGGCCGCAAGTTCGTCGAGTTGCCAGATGGTCGCAAACTGAAGAAGAGTCTGGTCCTCGATCGCGACGCGGTCATCGGTATCGAGGAGATGGAGGATCTCACCGAGCTCCGGGTGCGCTCACCGCTGACCGACGAATCCCGCTACGGCATCAGCAAACTCTCCTACGGCATCGATCTGGCAACGGGCCACATGGTTGAGCCGGGGACAGCAGTGGGCATCATGGCGGCGCAGTCGATCGGAGAGCCAGGTACCCAGCTGACCATGCGAACATTCCACACCGGCGGTATCGCTGGTGAGGACATCACCCACGGTCTGCCCCGCGTCGTGGAACTGTTCGAGGCGAGGACCCCGAAGGGGAAGGCGATCCTCTCCGAGTCCGGCGGTGTCATCCGCTTCGACGAGGACGAGGAAACCAACACCCGCTACGTCACGGTCATCGATGGTGAGGAAGAGGTGCAGCATCAGCTGCCGCGGCGGGCACGATTGCGGGTCGCCGAAGGTGACATTGTCGACCCCGGCTCCCAGCTCACCGAGGGTCCGCTCGACCCGAAAGAGGTCCTCGACATCCGTGGTATCCGCGCTGCTCAGCGGTATCTCGTCGACCAGGTGCAGGAGGTGTACCGCTCGCAGGGCGTCGATATCCACGACAAGCACATAGAGATGATCGTGCGTCAGATGCTGCGCAGGGTGCGCATCGTCAGCGCCGGTGACTCGCAGTACCTCCCAGCCGAGCTGATAGATGCTCAAGAGTTCCGCGACACCAACCAGGAGCTTGTCGAGGCCGGCAAGGCGCCTGCGGAGGGCCGTCCCGAGCTGATGGGGATCACCAAGGCGTCGCTGGCCACGGACTCGTGGCTGTCGGCGGCATCCTTCCAGGAGACGACGAGGGTGCTCACCGAGGCTGCCCTTCAGTCTCGATCCGACTTCATGCGGGGCCTGAAGGAGAACGTGATCATCGGCAAACTCATCCCTGCCGGTACCGGATCCAAGCACTACCAGGATATCGAGCCGATGGTTCCGGAGGCGACGGTGATGGCTGCCCTCGGTCTCTTCGGAGACGAGATCCCGGAGACGGGTGACGATGCGCTGCCGGCAGATCCGGCCGAGTGGCTGGCATCGCTCGGTGGCGACGAGGCCGAGTCTGAGACCGAGGACGACGAATAGACGAGTAGACGAGTCGCAAGTCGCAAGTCGCAAGTCGCAAGCAAGAGCGGCGGGTCTGAGGATTCGCCGCTCTTGAGCGTGCGGGGCAGGCCGCAACCTGGTGAGAGGTGTGCGTTTTGGTGCTCGCCAATTGTGGCTTGCGACTCGTGACTCACTAACCCTCCTACCCTCTACCCATGCTGAAGTTTCCACTACTCGGCGTTCCGGTGACCGTTCATTGGTCGTTTGCGATCGTCGCCTTCTTCGGCATGGGTAGGTACGACACTGCTCCCGAGATTGGCGCCTGGACCGCAGCCGTGTTCCTCGCCGTTCTCCTCCACGAGTCGGGGCACGCCTTCACTGCGAGGGCCTACGGCGCCACAGGAGTGACGATGACCCTGTTCGCCCTCGGTGGCTACACCCAATGGGTGCCCAGAGAGACGATGAGCCCCGGGAAGCGCTTTATCGTGTCCGCGGCAGGATCCGCCGTCGGAATTGCGGCCGGGTTGCTGATCCTCGGGTTCGGTCGCGGGGGTGGTTATCAAAGTTTCCCCGTGTGGGGAGTCGCTTTCCTCGACACCTTTATCCTCGTCGGGCTGATCTGGGGCGTACTCAACTGGATTCCACTGCTCCCGCTCGACGGCGGGCATATGCTCAATCACGCGCTGGCGATCTTCTGGCAGAAGCGGGCGGACACTATCGCTACCGCGATTTCGACCGTGGTCGGCGTCGGGCTCATAGCCGCCGCCTTCTATTTCCAGCAAACCTTTCTTGCCATCTTCCTGGTGTTCATCCTGCTCAGCGGCTTGAGATCCCGCCCCCGTCCGACTCGGCAGCTGCCATCGAGCGAGGCGCCAACGATTGCACCCCACCCGCCCGCGGAACCGACGCCGACGGAGCCCGAACAAGAGCCGCCGGCGTTTCCGATTTGAGTTCGTAGTTGGTGTCCGGATCCGTGCCTCCACTGCACATCACCACGGCGGAGAGACGAGAACGGTTGGGTGCTCGCCTATCTCGCAATATCGGCCACCGACGCCGAGTCCGTTGCCGCTGATCTCGTTGGGCTCCATTCCAGCGACCCGACCGCCGTTTATCTGGCCGCCTGGGCGAGGGTCGGCAACTTCTAGATCAGTAGATCAGTAGATCAGTAGATCAGTGTCTGCCTGCGCTACTGCGCTACTTGGCTACTGCCCTACCCGGCTTTGCGTACTAGTCCCGTGCACCGATATACTCTCCCATCCGGTATCCCGCCGGAGTCCGCGCTTACTCTGAGGTGCCTCACGGCGCTGTCGTGAGCGGAGAGGCTCACAGAAGGGATCGGCGAAGCCAGGTGGCGACGCCGATTTTCGTGTGTAAGAACCCCGGTTCCGAAACATGGGCTGAGGTGTGTCGCCAAGACAGGCAAGAAAGGGGCGGTACTCGCGTGCCGACCGTACAGCAGCTGGTCCGTAAGGGCCGGAAGCCAAAGTCAAAGAAGTCCAAGACCGTCGGTCTTGC
Source organism: uncultured Kiloniellales bacterium (assembly GCA_964195125.1). Taxonomy (GTDB): domain Bacteria; phylum Actinomycetota; class Acidimicrobiia; order Spongiisociales; family UBA5794; genus JACZST01. The sequence continues at coordinate 3,220 of CAXMPL010000140.1, forward strand.
CGGCTCCCCGCAGCGGAGGGGAGTCTGCACCCGCGTGTACACGGTGACGCCGAAGAAGCCGAATTCGGCGTTGCGTAAGGTTGCCCGTATCCGTCTCACCTCTGGTGCAGAGATCACCGCCTACATCCCCGGCGAGGGTCACAACCTCCAGGAGCACTCGATTGTGCTGGTCAGAGGCGGCAGGGTGAAAGATCTCCCCGGTGTTCGTTACAAGGTCATTCGTGGCGCCCTGGACGCTTCCGGCGTCGACGGACGCAAGCAAGCTCGATCGCGCTACGGCGCGAAGAAAGGGTCGTAAGCATGCGTCGTGCCCCCGCAGAGGTCCGCACACTCGAACCGGATCCGGTGTACCGCTCGGTTCTCGTCACCCAGCTCATCAACACTGTGCTGTGGCGGGGCAAGAAGGGCGCGGCCCGGCGCATCGTCTATGGGGCGTTGGACACCGTGGAGCAACGCACCGGCGACGATCCGCTGAAGACACTGCAACGTGCCGTGGACAACGTCAAACCATCCGTCGAGGTGCGCTCGCGTCGTGTTGGTGGTTCCTCCTATCAGGTCCCCGTCGAGGTACGGCCCCGTCGCTCCCAAACGCTCGCCGTTCGCTGGCTGGTCGAGTTCGCCCGCAAGCGCAAGGAGCCCACGATGGCCATGCGGCTGGCCAACGAGATTCTCGACGCAGCCAACCGCGCCGGCGCTGCGGTGAAGCGTCGCGAAGACATCCACAAGATGGCCGAGTCCAACAAGGCCTTCGCCCATTACCGCTGGTAGCGCACGAGAAGAACACCACCATGGCACGCACCGTCCCCCTAGAGAAGATCCGCAACATCGGGATCATGGCCCACATCGACGCGGGCAAGACCACGACGACCGAACGGATCCTCTACTACACAGGGCGCACCTACAAGATGGGTGAGGTCCACGACGGCGCGGCCGTAATGGATTGGATGGAGCAGGAGCGGGAGCGCGGCATCACCATCACCTCTGCCGCAACCACTGCAGAGTGGAATGACCACACGATCAACATCATCGACACACCTGGACACGTTGACTTTACGGTTGAGGTAGAGCGATCGCTTCGCATCCTCGACGGCGCGGTAGCGGTCTTCGATGCCGTCTCCGGGGTCGAGCCCCAGTCGGAGACGGTATGGCGCCAGGCAGACAAGTACGGGGTTCCCAGGATCAGCTTCATCAACAAAATGGACCGGGTCGGGGCCGACTTCTTCGCCTCGATGCAGTCGATCGTGGACCGGCTCGGCGGTAACCCGGTTGCGGTTCAAGTACCAATGGGCGCAGAAGTCGACTTCGCTGGTGTCATCGATCTCGTCGAGATGATGGCCATTGTTTGGCACGACGACGAAGGCAAGGAGCGCGAGGTCATTGACATCCCGGACGAGTACACGGCGCTCGCCGACGAGTGGCACCACAAAATGCTCGACGTCGTCGCTGCTGAGGACGAGGCCCTGCTCGAGAAGTACCTCGAGGACCACGACCTCGATCCAGAGGAGATCCGACGTGTGATTCGCAAGGGAACCATCAACCGCGACTTCGTGCCGGTCCTGTGTGGCGCTGCCTTCAAGAACAAGGGTGTCCAGCCGCTCCTGGATGCCGTCGTTGCCTATCTGCCGGCTCCCATCGATCTTCCGCCGGTACAAGGCTTCAAGCCCGGCCACGAGGAAGAGCGCCTGGAGCGTCCCCCTTCGGATGACGCTCCTTTCTCTGCGTTGGCCTTCAAGATCATGACCGATCCGTACGTCGGCAAGCTGACCTATCTGCGTGTCTACTCGGGCACCGTGAAAAAGGGCGATTCGGTGCTGAACTCTGTCGATGACAAGAAGGAGCGGTTCGGGCGCCTGCTCCGCATGCATGCTGCCAGTCAGGAAGATGTCGAGGAGATTCGCACCGGCGACATCGTGGCTGCGGTCGGGCTAAAGCACACCCGCACCGGCGACACACTCACCGCGGTCAACAACCGGGTTCAGCTCGAGTCGATGACCTTCCCCGACCCGGTGATCTCGGTCGCCATCGAGCCCAAGACCAAGAGCGACCAGGAGAAGCTCGGAGAGGCGCTGACCAAGCTCTCCGAGGAGGATCCCACCTTCCAGGTGCACGGGGACGAGGAGACCGGCCAGACGATCATCGCCGGGATGGGGGAGCTGCACCTCGAGGTGATCGTTGATCGCCTGGTGCGTGAGTTCAGCGTCGAGGCCAACGTCGGACGCCCTGAAGTCGCCTACCGAGAGACCATCAAACGGGCGGTGCACAAGATCGATGCCAAATTCAAGCGACAGACGGGTGGCCACGGCATGTTCGGGCACGTTGTCGTGGACCTCGAGCCCCTGGCACCAGGAAGCGGGTTCGTGTTCGAGGACCGGGTCAAGGGAGGTAACGTCCCCCGCGAGTACATCCCCGCCGTGGAAAAGGGCATGCGCGAGGCGCTCGACGCAGGGATCCTCGCCGGGTACCCGCTCGTCGACTTGAAAGCTTCGCTGCTCGACGGGTCGAGTCACGCGGTGGACTCGAACGAGATGGCTTTTCGCATCGCAGGCTCGATGGCGCTCAAGAATGCTGCTTCGGCGGCCGGCGTCAAACTGCTGGAGCCGATCATGGAGATCGAGGTCGTCACCCCCGACGACTATATGGGTGACGTCATCGGCGACCTGTCTGCCCGCAGAGGCAAGGTCGAAGCGATGGAACCGCGAGATCAAGGCAGGGTCGTCAAGGCGATGGTGCCGCTTGCGGAGATGTTCGGGTACGCCACGGATCTTCGGTCGCGTACCCAGGGCCGTGCCAACTACACGATGCAATTCCACTCGTACCAAGAAGTCCCTACGACCGCCGCCCGAGAAATCGTGGCCAAGGTCAGAGGCGAATAGGAGGAGGGCGCTGATGGCGAAGGAGAGGTTTGAGCGGTCGAAGCCGCATGTGAATGTGGGGACGATTGGTCATATTGATCATGGGAAGACGACGTTGACGGCGGCGATTACGAAGGTGTTGGCTGAGGCGGGTGTGGGGGGT
>CAXMPL010000141.1:0-1879 GCA_964195125.1 uncultured Kiloniellales bacterium
ATGGCCGGCTTTCTGGCGGCGACGGGATGGCTGTTGTTCAAGGGTGGCCTGGAGGTGGCAGGAGGCGGCGGCCATCTCGAGATCCTCGACCTCCAATACTTTCTGGATCATGCCCACATGGATCAGGTCGCCCTGGCCATCGGTTTTGGCATCGGCCTCTATGCGTTGACCAGGATCTTGAAGGGACAGCTCTGGGTTCTGCCCGCCATGCTGGCGGCTGGGATAGTGCTGTTCTACGTCGTTGTAGCCCTGATCGAGCCCGGCCTCGACGATCTGCGTGCCGACCACTGGCTCATCGGGCCACTGCCGGACGAGCCCTTTTGGGAGACGCTGACAGTTCCTACCAGCCAGTTGGTCGAATGGGACGCCATCCTGGGCAGCCTCGGCAGCATCCTGACCTACGTCGTTGTAGCCATCCTCGCCCTCCTCGTCACCGCCAGCGGCCTCGAACTCGCGATGGAGCGTGACATCGACGTGAACGAGGAGATGGAGCGATCGGGGCTCGTCAACATCATCGCCGGTTTCACCGGGGCGCCGACGAGCTGGGTGATTCCGCCGTCGACCGCGCTGGCCAGCGACCGTGACGCGATGCACCCGCTGTTTGGAGCGCTCCATGGAGGCCTCCTGCTGCTCGTGTTCCTGGCCGGTCCTGCCCTTGTATCACTCTTCCCGCGGTTCATCGCAGGCGGTCTTCTCGTATTCCTCGGCGTCGAGCTCCTCGCCGAGTGGATCTGGGATACCCGCAAGGAGATGCCGCTGATCGACCTGCTCGTTGTCCTCGCCATCGTGGCGTCGGTTGAGCTGGTGGGCCTCCTGCCCGGCGTCGCCGTCGGCTTGATTGCCTCGGTCATCATCTTCCTCGTCCGATACTCCAGCCTGAAGCCGATTCGGGAAACCCGCGACGGACGCAGCGTGCACAGTGGCCGGAACCGGCCCATCCCCGACGAGCGGCTGCTCGGCTACTACAGCGACGAGATTTTTATCGTGGAGCTGCAGGGTTTCATCTTCTTCGGGTCGGCGTACACGGTGTACACCGCGGTGAAAGAGCTCTTCGAGAGCGCCGAGCAGGCGCCGAGCTTCCTCATCCTCGACATGCGGCTCGTGCAGGGAATCGACTCGTCTGCGACAAGTGCGCTGTTGAAGACGGCGAGGTTGTTACGAGAGCACCAGGCCGACCTGATCGTCGTCCCGGGATCGGAGGCGGTCGCCCAGTCCCTGGTCCAGGCTGGACTCGACCCCGACAACTACGAACACCTCCGCGTCTTCGACAGATTCGGGGAGGCCCTCGAATGGAGCGAAGACCGGGTGCTCGAGCAAGCACGTACCCAGCTCCAGAGCCGCGGGGGTGATCAAGCCGACGACGGCTTCCTCGATGCCGTGTTCACCGACGTCATGGCGGCCCTGGACGTTCAGGAGGAGTTCGAGGACCTGGCGCGGATCCTCACGCCGAAGATGGAAGCCATCGATGCCGAACCGGGCACGACGCTATTCGAGCAGCACGAAGAGAACCGGCGCCTGTTCTTCATCTTGGGCGGCGTGGTGGCACTGGAGAAGACCGACTTCCACGGGAATGCCTCCCGCGTCGGCACGCTCGGTCGCTGGAACATGGTTGGTGAGCTCGGGGCGTTCCTCGAATACCGAGAACCGTACACGGCCCGCGTTGATGAGCCGGGAGAGATCCTTGCTTTGCCGCCGGACGCTCTCGCCGCTCTGTCCGCCGAGGCACCGGAATTGGCGCACCGCCTACAGCGGCTTGCGATTCAGATGATCGGCTCCAAGTTGGAGAAGACCTGGCAAACCCTGGCCGAGCCCTAGCCAGGCGGCTCGCTGCCGATCAGTGCCAGTCGGAGGAACTCGCCATGGTGGCGCCTAGCGGCTC
>CAXMPL010000142.1:0-2180 GCA_964195125.1 uncultured Kiloniellales bacterium
TGGCGGGACGTTCCGGGTTCTCTCCGGAGACTCGTGGCATGCGGACGGTGCTGCCGTTCGTGGACGACTTTCTCCCGGTCGGAACGCTTTCCGATCTTGCCGCGGTCGTTCGGGTTCTCGAGTCGGTGCCGAAGAGGAAGAGGTAGACCGGGTTGTGTTCGACGTGGAGGAGCTCATCGGTGTTGCCAATACGGTGAGCTTCTAGAATTGATACCGGCACGCGATTGAAGGCAGGTCATGCACCAGGACACATTCGACATCTATGACCGGTGGACGCGGAGCCGAAGCGGAGCTGATCCGTGGCCCGAGCGGCCCGCCGCTGGAGGCGGCAGGAGCGGGAAACAGGGTCGACGATGCTGTTGAATGAACTCGAGATTTACGATAGGTGGACGTCCGAGGGCAAGGAGGTTGCCGCGGCGACGGTGGTCTCGGTCAAGGGCTCGGCCCCCAGGCCGGAAGGGGCCAAGTTCCTGGTGTCTTCGGACGGTGACATGGAGGGATCGGTGTCGGGCGGGTGTGTCGAAAACGACGTGTTCCTCCACGCCCAGCAGGTGCTGGAAACCGGTGAGCCAACGCTGGTCACCTACGGGATCGCCGACGAGGACGCCTTCGAGGTCGGGCTGACCTGCGGGGGGACGATCCAGGTCTACATCGAGAAGTGGTGATGTCTGTCATCGAGGCGGTCCGGGATCTGGTCAAGAGACAACGGCTTGGTGCGGTGATCACCGTGGTTGCCGGACCCGATCTCGGCACGAAGGCCGTCATCGACATCGACGAGGGCCTCGTGGCGGGGGAACTCCCCGCCGATGTTGTCGATGATGTACTCGCCGACGCCGGGCAGCTCATGGAGCACGAGCAGAACCGCACCCTGGCCTACGGCGACCGCGAGATCTACGTCGAAACCGTGGCGCCTCAGCCGCAGCTCCTGATCTTTGGCGCCGGCCATGTGGCGCAGCCTCTGTCGCGTATCGCTCAGGAGCTCGGGTTTCGCGTGGTCGTCGCCGATGCCAGGGCCACATGGGCTACCGAGGAGCGGTTTCCCGACGTCGACGAGCTCATCCAGGGCTGGCCGGACACGGTGCTCGAGCAGGTAGAGCTGGATCGGCGCACCTATGTCGTGCTGCTGAGTCATGACGCCAGGTTCGAGGGGCCGGTATTCCCTGCGGTGCGACACGCACCGGTTCGCTACATCGGCGCCATGGGCAGCAGGCGTACCGCCCGCATGCGCGCCGAGAGCCTGACCGCCGAGGGCTGGAGCCAGGAGGAGATCGATCGGATCCATGCCCCGATCGGAATCGACATTGGAGCCGAGGAGCCCGCTGAGATAGCGCTGTCGATCCTTGCCGAGATCGTCCGCGCCCGGTACGGGGTGGGGACCGGGGTGTCGTTGCGGGGCCAGGAGGGCCGGATCCACACCCAGCGCGGAGCTGAAGAGGGAACCGCGTAGACCGACCCCAGCCGAACGGACTAAAACGCAGGTGTTCGCGAAATCTTTGTCTCACGCTCCGTGGTCCTCCTCTAATGTCGTCAACGAGGTCGAAGCGATGCTCGCCGTGCCTACCTGCGCGTGCGAGGGGAATGGAGGTTCGCATGTATCCGAGGGCGTTCGACTACCTAGCTCCGGAGACGAAAGAGGAGGTCCTGGACGTCCTCGCCGAACGGGGCGACGAGGTCAAGATCCTGGCCGGCGGCCAGAGCCTCGTCCCCATGATGAAGCTCAGGTTGGCCAGTCCCGGCACCCTCGTCGACATCAACAGGGTGCCGAATCTGGATTCGATCTCGATCGGCAACGGCCATCTGACCGTGCAGGCCCTGGTTCGCCACAACGACATCGTCAACTCGGAGCTGGTCACCACCGAGAACGCGGCGATGGCGTCGGCGGCGCCGTGGATATCCGATCCGATCGTGCGCAACCTGGGAACGCTGGCCGGCTCGGTGGCGCACCATGACCCCGAGGGCGACTGGGCGTCGGTGATGCTGGCGTGCGGGGCCCAGGTCGTTGCGGAGAGCAGGGATGGCGGCGAACGAGTCGTCCCCATCGCCGACTTCCTCACCGACATGTTCACTACCTCGCTCCAGCCGACCGAGATGATCACCGAAGTTCGGGTGCCGCGGTACGCCAGCCGAACCACCCACGAGCACGCACCGCCGAGGGGCGGGGGCGACTACCAAAAGCTCGA